>JAJZKL010000087.1 GCA_021804185.1 Thermoplasmata archaeon
GTAAGGAGCAGGCTGGAAATGGACATGCTGACATATTGATAAACAATGCAGGTATAACCAGGGACGCTACTTTCAGGAAAATGACGTACAAACAGTGGGATTCCGTGATAAAAGTAAATCTTTACGGTTCTTTCTATTGCACAAAGGAAGTAGTTGAAGGGATGGTAAAGGATGGGTTTGGAAGAATCGTGAATATTTCATCTATAAGTCGGTTTGGAAACCGCGGACAGGCAAACTATTCAGCCTCAAAGGCAGGTCTCGTGGGCTTAACGTTGACACTGGCAAAGGAACTGGCAAAACACGGCATTACCGTCAATGCAATAAGTCCTGGAGTAATAGATACGGAAATGGTGAAAACTATTCCCGAACCAATTATGTCTGATCTTGTAAAGCGGATACCGGAAGGAAGATTAGGCAGACCTGATGAAATAGCTTCACTGATTTCATTTCTCATTTCAGATAAAGCTCAGTACATAAATGGGGAGATCATAAATGTCAATGGAGGGTTTTTCTTCTGATCCTTTTAACTTCTTTTCATTATTCGTACTGGGATTAAGTTTTTCCTTGATAAAATGAACATAATACCTATACATGCTATATAGGTGATTAATATTCAACTTGCATTATCGGGCAGCCTTAAACCATGGGTTCATTAAAAACCATCCCGTGATTTCTAACTATTCACGTCGTTTCCAAGAAGACTTTCAATTAATTCGTCGACTTCAATTAGTACTTTGTGTTCAATATTCCTGTCATCCCATTGAATATATTTTCTGGCCAGGAAGTCAGAAACACCCATGAGCATATATGCCATAACTTCAGGGTCTGAGCGTTTTATCTCACCTGCCTTAATTGCTTTCCGAAGACCTGAGCTGTACCTTTCTGCTAGCATAGTGTAGTGCCACCTAAATATTTCAGGCCTGTGAATCTGGGCCTCGAGGAGTATATTAAAGAAAAAGATGTTTTCATGTACCCATTTGAAAAATGCTCTGAAACCAGCTTTCTCTATTTCAATTCTATTTGTGAACTCTTTTGTTGAAATCCTCAGGAAATATCTAAGTTCATGATTGTATTTCCTTATTAGTTCGTCCAGAAGATCATCCTTGCTTTTGAAATAAAGATAGAACAACCCGTAAGATACACCTGCCTCCCTGGTTATGTCACCCACACTTGCATCTGAAAACCCTTTTGTTCCAATGACCTTTATTGAGCTATTTATCAGCTGTTCAAGTTTATCCTTGCCTTTCTGTGACTTGGGATAGCTTTTCATTTTATCGGGTTATGTTATGGTATTATTAAACGGCTTTCAGTACAGTTGATCCCCATATCCAGCCTGTTCCTGCGGACACAAGAACTATGATATCCCCACTCTTTACAGTTTTTGCCCTAACTGCAAGTGACAGCGATAAGAATGGATCGACGCCCTGGGCATGCCCATAATTATCAAGGTATATACTCTGCTTCATGTCCAGATTGAATTCAGCAAGAATCTCACTGTGGAATGATTTTTTTGTATGCAGGAACGCAAGATAGGATATATCTTCTGTTTTGAGGCCGCTTTTTTTCAGTGATTCCCTTATGACCTTGACAAAATTCAGTTTGGATGCCTTTCCCATTCTTTCCCGCCAGCCTTCAATTTCATTGACCCTCAATCTGAATGACCACTCGTCTTTACTGGACATGTATGATTCTCCGAATGGTGAATATACAACATCACTGAAACTGCCATCAGTAACAAATGAACTTTCAAGAACTTCGAATTTACCTGGAGATGAATCTAAAAGGATTGCTACAGAGCAATCAGAGAAGTCAAACATAAATGTACTCGCCCTGTTGCTATAGTCAACTATATAACTCTGTTTAGTTGACACTGAAATAAGACCCCTTTTATCTCTCCCTGCGAGGATCATAGATTTTGCGACATCCATTGCCACCAGACTGCCTGTACACTGTGCTGACATATCAAAGGTCATTGCATCTCTAAGTCCCACAGAATGAGCAATTTTAGGTGCCATAGTCCATATGTATCTATCCTTGAAATCTGAACCGGCACACATTAGAAAGGAAATTTCTTCTGGGACCATGCTTGTTCTTTCAAGCAGATCTTTGATTGATTTCACTGACATTTCTGACAGGCTAAGTTTATTTTCGACTGGCTTTCTTCTTATTCCCAGTTTTTCCTCTACGACATCGATTGGTAACCCTGAATATCGTGCAATGTCCATTGATGTTTCAAAATTATCAGGCATGTATATTGAGAAATCTTTAATATATACTTTTTTCATATAAATTCACCAACTTTTCCCTATCAGGTTTTCCAACGGCTGTCCTTGGAACCTCGTTTACAAAGATGATCCTTTTGGGGATCTTGTAAGCTGCAAGAAGAGGCTTCAGGTTTTCCCTTAATCTTTGTTCGGTAACTGGAGTACTTAATGACACGAATGCTATGACGGCTTCACCCCAAAGTTCGTCCTTAACGCCTATAACACTGCAGTCTTTCACATATTCCAGGGAAAGAATAGCTGATTCAACCTCTGAGGAGAATACATTTTCCCCTCCAGTTTTTATTACGCCCTTTTTTCTCCCGACAAAGTAATAATCTCCTTCACTGTCCACCTTGAAAATGTCTCCGGTTTTAAGGTATCCAGCCCCGTCGAATGGTTGTTCATCAGTTCCAAATATATATCCACTGAATGTGTGAGGGCCTTTGATAAGCAGCTCACCGTCCTCAGCGACTCTTGTTTCCACGAATAAACAAGGTTTTCCCACTGAAGCAGGTTTTTTCATATAGTTTTCCGGGGATATATAGAAGTTGTTCGGACCCGCCTCCGTGAGCCCGTATCCCTGGAAGACTCTTGCTCCCTTGTCCCTGAATTTTTCAGCAGTTTCCTCTCTAAGGGACCCCCCACCAGAAATTATGGTCTTTCCGGACATAACTGTTTTTTGGAATTCTTCTGACAGGACAATTTTTTCAAGCATAGTTGGGACTCCCATGTAGAGTGTTACACCTCTTTCACTAATGATCCTGAGTATTTCAGAGCTATCAAAACGGGATCCAGAAAAAACAACAGTGCCTCCGGATATAAGAGTAGGAATCAGCAATATGTTCCAACCTCCAGTGTGGTAGAGTGGAAGAGAGACAAGAGATATATCTGCCTCCGTCAGTCCCCAAGAAAGAATTGTGTTAAATGCATTCCAGACTATGGATCTTTCTGGTATAACAGCCCATTTTGGGGAACCAGTAGTTCCTCCTGTGAGAAGGACAAGAGAAGGTCTTTCAATGTTATATTCACTGCTGTATTGCATAGTTTCATGGTTCCCTTTGTCTTGATAGATTTCTCTGAATTTCGGGCCCCTGTTGTGGTAATCATCTATGAATATTTCCGGCTTTATTTTTGAAGTTGTATTTTCAAATGTACTCTTCTCCAGATCCGGGTTAATGGGAATTAGGATTGAACCAATCTTGGCACTTGAAAAGAAAAGTGTGACATAGTTTACCGGATCATCTAATGATGCCATGATGTATCCGCCCTTACCGATTCCCAGATCCTTCAATACTGATGCCAACTTGCCTGATCGTTTGTCAAGTTCGTCGTAGGTGTAAGCACTGTCTCCATAAATGACAGCTATCCTGTCACCTAATCCTGATCTTTTTGAGAGTATTTCCTCAATCATTTCATACCACAACCTGTTCCCTAATGGGAGTAAACTGGCCAGAAGACACCTGCTTTATGAAATTTAGGACTTCACGGTTGTATTCTTCCGATCTTTCCATATTAACGAGATGACCTGCATCTCTGAATTTCACTAAACAACTTTTGATCAGGAGTTCATGCATTCTTGAAGAGTTTTCAGGGGGCACGACATTGTCGTCCATCCCGCACAAAATCAGAACAGGCATGTTTAGGTTACTCAGGCGATTGAGGGAATCAAACTCTACAACAGCGCTGATCTGCTGCAATTGCATGACTTTATCATTACTTCTTATCCTTAGACCTATTACTTTCTCCACCAAATCTTTCCTGTTCTCAAGTGTTTCTCTTGAAAATGCAGGTGCCATCCTTTCATAAATTGAAGATTCAGAAGGCTGACTGGCCAGAATTTTTAAAACGTCGGCAGAGGGTTGCTTCGAATGGATTCCGAAATTGGTCGAAGACAGGATCAATCCCTTCAACTTATTTCCATGCCTGAAGGCAAATTCCTGGGCAATCATTCCTCCCATGGACACCCCTAGCAAGAAAAAAGAATCCAGCCCTATGTTTTCTGCAAGTCCTGAAAGATCATTTACGAAGTCGTCCATTGTGTAAGGTATTTCAGGCTTTGATGACATTCCGACACCTCTATTGTCATAAATCACCAGTTCCAGCTTGTCGGAGAGTGAACGTTGAAATTCCCACATCCAGGATGAATACCCCAGCCCTTCTATCAGGACCAGGGGTTCACCTTTACCCGCTATATCGTAGTAAATATCAATTCCGTTTAACCTGGCCATCATGGAGAAAGCGACTCCAGCCTGATATTGGTACTTTTTGGTCCGGCTAGGAGAACAATAGCTGCGACTATCTCGACTATTCCGAGAATTATGAAGAACTTTGATCCAGTTGAAACTATATCGCTAACTGAAAGTACGACAACAGCTGAAAATATGAATGGAACTATAGCACCTCCAAAATGCCCAATCCCATCTGACAATGCGAAGCCTGTAGCTCTTGCACGTGTAGGGAATATTTCAGCAGTGTAAGTGTAAGCCGGAACTGCGAATGCTGTGGCAAACGAGGCAAGAAGGGCTCCAACCGTTATAAGAATTGCAGAGTGTACTATGAGTGCCCATGCAAATATGAAAACTGATATTATTGCTGGGATGATTGCACTGATAACCAGGAATTTTCTCTCCCAGCGATCCGCTATGAATGTCATTGAAACGGCCCCAATTATATATCCAATGCTTCCCAGTCCTATGTACCATACTGCAGATGTGAACAAAAAGCCAGATGTCACAAAAATAAGTGGTGCAAACCCAAGGAAACCATATGCCAGCGTGTAATCCAAAAACCAGAAAGTTGCAACAACAGCTAGCCTTGGCCCATATTTTCTCGATAGTATCTCGCGTGTTGGAAAGTGATCCATGGGGTTTTCCGGCAGGTTTTTTGGAATTTCAGGCAGTTTCCCTATTTTTTTCTCTGCAAACAGCTCCATGTCCCTGACCACTTTCTGAGCTTCATCTTCCCGACCCTTCATAAGAAGCCAGCGTGGTGTTTCCGGCATGCTGAACCTGACAAAGATTATTGCAACCGCTATGACTGCCGGAATAGCAAACAGATATCTCCACCCGTCCGCGTTTATAGGTATAATACCGAGTGCAATGAATGGTGTTAACGCAAATCCAAGTGCTCCAGATACATAGGCCCATTGCGTCATCTTCCCCCTCATTGGAGCAGGTGTGGTTTCAGACATATAGGTATTAATTATGGAGATTTCAGCACCTATTCCCATTCCTGTTATGAATCTCCCCACAAGTAGGTCCAGTGCGTTAAATGACGCTGCAGATATAAGGGTGCCGATCGCTACAAAAATTGCATTTGTAATCAGGCCCAGTCTTCTCCCCATATAGTCACTTATGGTAGATACGACATATGTCCCAACAATGTAACCGAACAGTGTAAGGGATGCACTGAGACTCAATAGAGCCTCAGTAAGGTCTAATTGCGTAACCATCGGAGAAACAAATGTATAACCTAGACTTAGAATATCATAGAAAGCAAAAAAGTAACCAATTCCCAGAATAACCAGCCACTTTCTTGGATAAGGCCTGACTGGGATTCTATCTATTCTAGCGGTGACATCAGCCAATGCTGAACCTAAATCAGTATTATTAGTTGACACATGAATCACATGTCAAGTATATAATTAAGTTTTCTGTCGAGATAGTGCGTTGCTAAATTCCCTGTATAGTAAAATACAGGGGGCGATTTTTTGTTATGACACCACAACAAACAACCTGCATAAGGAATAGAAGCACAGG
>JAJZKL010000088.1 GCA_021804185.1 Thermoplasmata archaeon
GAATGGTATGGGTGAGGATGAGGGGCTTCCCGACCATGTGAAATTAGTCTGGCCGTACGATCCGTTTCCGCTCACCGCGTGGGTTACAAACCCTATGGGGATATTGCCATAGCCATGGTAGGGGTGTCCGGGATCAGGGGTGATTGTTATATTGAAATTCACCGCGCCATGATAGGGCTCACTCAGGTTCCATATGGGAGCCATTGAGTAATAATACGTGCTTGAGCCCAGAGCAGTAAGCACATTGTAAACATGAGACCAGTTCAGCGTATGAGATCCATAGGTAGCGTTAACATACACAGTCCCTATGGTATATTCCGCTGTTGACCCCAAGTAAAAACCAGGCACGAAGGCAAACTCTCCGCCGTTGAATGCATTGAGGGTGCCATTGTATGTTGCAATATTCTCAGAGAAATCCATCCATGCGTGATAAAGTGCTCCTGTTGAATCTCTTGAATTGTAGTATTCCTCATTGACATTCAGTGGGGTTGCTGATGAGTTTTCCTTTGGTCTTAGAGAGGTCGAATGAGGCTTGTATGAAACTGAAGGCGGATTTCCCACTGTTACGTTGAAGGTCGTGTTCCCGTATCCGCCTGTATAGTCGGATGCAGTGAGATTGACCTCATATGTTCCTTTATGGTTGAATGTGACAGTGGGATCCTGGAGCGTAGACGTGATCCCGTTCCCGAAATTCCAGCTGTAATTGTATTCTGATCCTATGCCGCCGGTTGCACTTCCCTGGAACTGTACCGGTGTGCCTTTGTCGATGTTCTCAGGTGCAGTTATATGTGCAAAAGGAGGGCTCACTGTGGTTATGTTCCAGCTTATGGCGTATGTGAGGTTGGTTTCCAGGTTAACGTAACCTAGAAGGGCAGGGGAAGCTCTTGTGTCGTTATATGAGTAATTCCCGGGTGATAAATCAAGAGTGTGTGACGAACCGGAATAGAGATTGTTTCCGTCAATTTCCCAGTCCGGCTGGTATATGGTTGCATTATAGGTGATGGGCTCACCGGCATCCTGTGTTATGGTGCCAATGCCAAATGAAGTGTTTGAGGTGCTTCCATTTCCGTGATAGATTAACCTGTTGCCCTGGTAAATCCATATGGTCTGGTTGCTGGTGGATGTATCCGGCTTTGCCTGTATGTTATAGTAAGCCATTGGACTCAGGTTTACGAGAACCAAAAGTGCGATAACTGAGACGATTAATGGAATCAGCAACTTTCCTTTTCCTGTATTCATGCAAACACGTCCAGAACCGGAATATCCTTCATTTCTCCGGCAACGAGAAACATAATTGAGAAGAATGCGGTAAAGAGGCCTGCAAAAACCGGCAACGAAAGAATGCCAAGGGATTTCGAGGCATCGGTGATCAGGGACAGTTCTGTTTTGATCAGGGTGGTGAGGCCGTCCAGTATGGCATATACCACTATGTGTATCAGTGAGAAAAAGAGGTGCATCAGTGCTGTCACGAAAGGGCCTGCAACCCTCTTCTGGAATGCTGATGTCAGGGAATTCCAGGCATTTGAGACACCGCATCCCCAGGTAGTGGGATTATACCACACGGACTGGCACATCTAGAGGGCTTCCTCCATTCCTTCTACGTCTTTCTCAGCACCAACGAAATCCATGACAAAGTATACGATGAAGAATGTCAGGACCAGGGATACCCCGGCCATGAGGAAACTCCATATCCCGTATGAGGCAGCACTTGATGCCCATGCAAAGAGGATCTGCTGGAAGGCTGAACCCATGGCATATATGACATTGGTCGCAGCTCCGACAATGGCATCCATGATTCCTGTGATAAAGCCCATCACAAGGTTCCAGATGCTCACAAGAATGGAATTGCCATTCAACCCTGATGATGAAGAATTCGCCAGAATTCTCACTTTAGCAGCAAAAATCAGCGTGGAAAGGGAACTCATTTCTTCTTTCCTCCCACATACGATTTAGTGTGCAGCCAGGCTGCATGCCAGATTGTCACCATTCCGAATACAAGGATGGCAACGCCGTCAAAGATCGCTGCCTGATTGCCATAATATATTGGAAGCAGAACATACCTGCCAAAGTGGAAGAGCAGGCCGAATATTCCACCCACAAACATTCCTGCAATGAATGCTGGAATGAACCTTACAAGGAGATCAAGCTTCCCCTTTCCCGGAGGAGTGAACATCTCAGCAAGGAGCCAGAAGGCGAATCCCATTATGATGCCGGGAATCAGCGCACCTTCCGTTATGGCATAGGTGTTCCCAAACACCACGAACGTTGGCCGTTCGAACATCAGTGCTATGATTGAGAGCGAGGCAATTGCTGATATTATGACGGCACCAACGCTCCAGTTTCCATATGTTGATCTGATTTTTCCCCTGATTTTTCGAACCATTTTACTTCCCTCCCTTCTTATTCTTCTTTGTAGTCTTGACTGTTGACTGACCTCTTTTCATGATTTCAATGTCTAACCAGGGAGATTCCATGAAGGCAGCTCCAAAGATCACAATGCCGGAAATCAGGTAACCGATCTGTTCACCGGCAAATGGACCAAGAAATGAGAACTGCTTATTCCCGTAGGCAAAGACATTGAAGCTGTAGGAAGTAGTGTTGCCTGACAGCCTTATCATCAGGTATGATGATTGATTTCCCGTGATGTACTGAGGCTGCAGCTGCACATATTCCGTTGATTCATTTTTCAGCGATACATTGAGGAAGGGCTGAAAGTTTGATTCGTTGGTGCCGAACCCAAGACTTTCATTTCCTGTTACCGGAGATCCAAAAAGAATTGTAAGATTAGAGACTGAAAAATCATTCAATTCTCCCTGGGTAAGATTTGTCAGTACGTAACTCACAGTTGCATTGAATGGCATGTCATACGTTGTGGTTCCGTTCACTGAGGCAAATGCTATCCCTGCACCGGTGGCATTGTAGATGAACTGAGTCTGGGTATCCCCTTTCAACACTGATGAGTGATCGTTCAGTGACACCAAGCTGTGGCCGATGACTGATGAAAGAAATATCGCCATTGTAACTGCAATAATGCCAACAGCAAGGCCAACGATGCCCCTCTTTCCCTTTGATTTAGCGGTTTCCATTATAAGTTTCCTCCGCAAACCGGAGGAACGGAAACCCCAGCTAATCGGAGGAATAGAGCTTCCGCTCCCCGATTAGCTTTACAATCTCAAAAGGTGAGGTTGTTTAAATAAGGTTTATAGGTCTTTGTCAAAGGTCAGAAGAGTCAAGGGGTGATTGTTATTCTGGCAGTACCCAACAAATTATAAAATTCCCATTCGTATTCTTCAACCTTTGTACTTCGTCAAGACTCTTTAATTCTATTCTCAAATTGCGACCAACTTTTCATAATTAACTCACCTCATTCAGAGCTTTGGTCAAAATAATCATCATCAACTCTATAGGTTCTGTAAACAGTGTCCTCGATAAGACCTACTCCTTTTGCCAGCATTACTTCGGCCAAGTCATATGCATCGACCCACGCAATATTTTCACTGTGGCTTCTTATATATTTTGTCGCATTTCCATCGAATCCAGTAAGTGCCACAAACACTCCTGCCTTTACATCTGATTTTAGTACTTTTTCATAAAACTGAGTCAAAGGAGATAAGTCAACAGGTTTTTTCCAATGCTTAGCCTGTATGTAGATCCTTTGCGCTCCCAGTGTATCAAGTTGAACTATTCCATCAATGCCCCCATCCCCTGGGCCGCCATGTGCCCTTAGCACATCATTTGCATCTCTTCCATATCCAATACGCGGTAGGAGGTCCGCAATAAATATCTCAAAATATTTATGATCAAGTTCCTTCATCTTATCAACAAGATCACTCACCGTTTTCTCTTTGAAATCTTCATATGCTTTGGCGAGTCTCTCTCTTGGAGTTTCTCCTGCATTTTCATCTTCCAAAGAATCAGTAGAAACAGGTCTGGAGAGGTGTTTGCTTGTTGAATGTTTACCAAGTCCTTTTTCCCTATACCAGGTGTCTAAGGCCTTTGAGTCACTTCTAAGCAATTTAAGGGTCAATGGAGCAAATATTCCGGTTTTTCTTTTTTTCAGTAACTCACTTCCAGCTGAGGTTAGTTCAAAGGTTCCTCTACTGACATGGTTTACGTACTCCCCCCTCCTGAGATAAAGGAGAGCCCAAAGTACCCTATCATCAATTTTGGGTCTGCTACCTGAAGGTATCAATTCAGATTGCTCCTCTGCAGACAATTTAAAATGTTTTACAACATGCTGAATAGCTTCACTATTGGTATGTGTCTTTCCATCAGATAGTAGTTCTAAAATTGGCTCCATACATTCTTGGTAGTTCGGTAAGGACATAATATTGAGACGGCATTTGTTTTAAAAATTTATGCATACATACCTCCAGTAATGTCCCAAACTGGAACTATCTCTTTTCTTGAAATGTTTTTTTCACTTTACAGTTTAGTGTCGTCTCGAATCACAACTCCTTGGGAATATAATCGGCCACAGTTAAATTATTAAGCAGTTATAATGTTATTCAGACATTAGAAGAGGTTTCATGTCGAATCAACCAAAAAACCCCAAGAAAGTTGGCCTTTGGTATAAATTCACTAAGGGAATAGGTCATACATTCTCTAGCATTTCTTTAGAAGCCGATAATGAGGGGAAAAGAATTGAGGATGCAGCAAAAGAACATATGCTTCAATATATGTTCAAAAGGGATATTTATGATTTGATCGATAATTTCAACTTACCTGACCCCGAAGAAAATAAGGACGCAGACACTGCAGAGATTGTTAGAGAAAGGAAGACTCTGGATGAATTGAGGGCGTATGTCAAAGGTAAAGTGGATTTAGTAAAGTTAGAAAATTATCTTGCTCGATATCCGCATTTAGGGAATATTATCCCTCAAGGGAATATCAAAGCAAGTGAAGTTGCAAAATATGCTCGAATAGTTGCGGCCCTGCGCCAAGAAATCCATTGGGTTCAGTACAATATTATCAACATCTTAAAAAAAGAAGGACCCGGAAATTATGATACAAAATCCTACATCGACTATTGGCTAAAGCAAATTGACGATAACTGGTCCTCTTTCAACGGTGCTAGGGAAAGACTAGAAGAGAAAGAAGAGACACTTTCTTCACTGGGTTTCGATATGAAGATATACTCTGCATTGACTTCAATTTCTGAACAGTGTGAACGGTTATTTCGAGATTTTTACAAACATATTGAGGAAGCTACTAATGGCATAAGCTACAGTCAACAATCACTTAGTCATTTCGATGATCAGTTTGGCAGTCTTGACAATGGATTGTTTATAGAACTCAGAAAAATTAGAGGGTATAGTCATGGCTTTGAAATTAACGAAGAGACCAAAGAACGACTGAAATTCTTAGTTGAGATAAGAAATCAGGTCAATAGTTTGTTTCTCGCTAGATTCAACTTTAAGCTCTTTTATGAAGAGGTTGAAAAATCGCTAGACCAGATTAGTAGAAACTGCTATGATAGCAAAGGTCTTGTCACTAATCTGGCTTCCCTAGGCACAATTATCGATAAGATTAATGTAGATAGTCTCAAAAGGAAAATGAAATCAAAGCCCAAAGAAGGATCAATAAATACATTAGAAATCTTTTTGCAGGAAAATTACCCTCACTACGACCCAATTATCGTTAAGAATTTGCGGAATATAATGATCATAAGAAATCAATGGCCAATACATGATAACACCTCAAAGGGAATCAAACTAGTTGAGGAAATCTACGGAACATATCCTGTGGATGATTATAGTATCTTTTGGGATAGGATACTAAACCTTTATCAGCAAAGTCTTGCGATATTAAAGGGGACTATGAGTACGGCATAGGCTTTTTTATTTTGCTCCGGTCGTTGTATAGAGTGCTTCATATTGTGCTGTAACATAGAATGAATAGCCACTAATCTAACCATTAGAAGGATTGACTCTTTGCATCTTATAGAATGACTTAGTATGGGCTCCTTTACCTCTAGTTATTCTTTCAAGTAATCCCAATTCGTACAT
>JAJZKL010000089.1 GCA_021804185.1 Thermoplasmata archaeon
AAGTATGGTGTGAGGAGATAAACCTGCGATCCAGCTGGAGGATCCGTCAACAATAAGGGCATCTTTTCTTGGAGCCAATTCATTCATAGGGATCCTGTACCTTGTGGGACTAATATTTTCCTTTTTCGTAATATGAACTTACCAGGTTCTCATTGGCTTCAAAATGGCTATGGTTCCTGGTCTTATACGCTACGCTTGATTAGTCACTTACAAATGCAGCAAGCAGGTTTATCTCCTCACACCATACTTTCCAGACGTTGTCTTTTTCTCATTGAGTGTGATTTAAACTTATTAGTATCGGAATTCGATATGTTTAAATATCGGTTTCCGATACATAAGATAGTGACAAAAATGAATGGATATGAACATCATAACAGGTACGGAAAAGAAGAAGGGAAATGGGTGGATGATCGCGGAACAAGAATGCATGAATGCAGGGGACGCATGGGATCAGACGAGGGTCACATGGGCAGCGGGC
The DNA here is from genome assembly GCA_021804185.1 of Thermoplasmata archaeon. Next base: position 479 of record JAJZKL010000089.1, read on the forward strand.
CCATGAGATTCCGCGGCTTGAGACCAATTGTTCTCGATCTTATCAGTGACAGCCCCAAGAAGGGATCAGAGATAATGGCTGCAATGGAAAAGACAACGGAAGGGAGATGGAAACCCAGTCCCGGATCTATTTATCCTATGCTCGCAAGTATGGAAGAACAGGGGCTGATCCATAAGAATGCCGATGGCCGTTACTCCATTTCTGAAAGCGGGAAAAAGGAGATTGAATTCCACAGGAAAACAATGGTTGGTTTCAGGAGAAGATGGATGCCGGATGAACCGGAAGACATTCTGTCCCAGATCAACAGTTACATAAACTATTTCAACGATATTGCTGACGATCTTTCAGGACAGAAATCTGCGCTTGCTGAGCTGAAGAACCGCATCTCCGGGCTTATTGAAAAGATTCCTGAAGAGCCGGCCGACAAGAACAGCCAGTAAACCCCTATCCCTTTTTAAAGGAACTTTATTTTTAACCTTTTTTTAATTATTACACTGTTTTGGCAGGTAAATAATTAAGGACCGGACTAAGAAGTGCAGGATCAGATTTTCTGGATTTTCCTGTTTATTATGCCTTTCTCCTTCAGATTTGGATTTCTGAAAATCATGCCGCTGAATATCATGAAGATAACGATTGAACCAAGGCCGAATATATCAACTGCTGACCAGACCTTAAGTCCGTTGTATGCGAAGATGTAAAGGAATGTCGAACCAATGGATGGACCCAGTGCCCGTCCTGTGGAATTCAGCATGCCTATGAAACCCATATACCTGGCCATTTTCCCCTCTGCAGCTATCTTTGAGACCACAGTATTGATCACTGGGGACGTAAGGTTCTCGCCCATGGTTATTATCAGCATATCAAACATAATGCCAACAAGATTATGTGAGAAGCTTACAATGAAGTATCCCACCGAGTAGAATACTGCACCCAGTATCATTATGAATATGTCGGGAAATTTTTTCAGGCCCATTATCATTGGATACTGCCCTACAACTACTACTGTACCATTAACTGCATATATATAGCCAAGATCTGCTTCTGGTATTCCAATCTTTATGGATGCATAAACCGGGAAAGTTACACTGAACTGGGATGCAACCATTGTAACGAGGAACGTGGCAAGCCCGAATACTATCAGGTACTTGTCCAGGACCAGTAAGCTGAACCGTTCCCCGGCTTTTCTTGTGTGGTCCCTTTTTTTCCGGTCCCTGACCGTGAATACGACCACCATGAACTGGACAAGGCTTGATATTGATACAAAAAGGAAGATTACATCCAGGCCGCTGTTGAACAGAAAAGATCCGATAAGGGGGCCTATGGCCCATCCCAGGTTTGAAAGAATTCGGTATATAACGTAACCTTTCATCCTCTGGTCGTCTTCAGTATAATCTGCAACTAGTGCCGAAGCGGCCGGAAATATAAGTGCTCCGGAGGTTGCCGAGATTATGAAGACAACTATTACAAATATTATTGGAACCTTCAGGATGAGCATAAGCGACAATGAAAGATAAAGGGCGAAACCAAGCATGCTTCCAATCACTATTGTGTTTTTTCTGCCAATTTTATCCGCAAGTCCGCCGCCCAGTAAGCTCACCACAATTGAAACAACTGACAGGAGAGTAAAAATGATCCCCACTTCATATATCGGGATTCCAAGATCAATATTGAAGAATATAGCCATGAAGGGCCATGTTGCACCGAATCCTATAGATCTGATTGATGAGGCGACGCTAACCCCCCAGAGCACATGATTTGAAAAAAGAAGACGTTCCCCAAGCGCTTGTTTTACCGTGTAGGGTAAATTCATGGGGTTATTAAAAATATGAGATCAGGACGTGAAATCCAGACCCTGTGCTATAAGCTTTCCTGAGATAGATTTCTTTACGACAACCTCTTCCCTTCCTTTATCCACAGAAGAAAACACATTCTGGTCTATTCCAAGAAATATGCCATCCCCGGCAAAAATCCTGAGGTCTGGATCATCAGTTGGATTTTCAATACCCACCTCCGGTTCTATAATTCTCTGGCACATACCGTCGGTGCATGGGGATTGTGATACGACAGTCCTGATGGTCAGGTACTTGCCGGTCATCAGTAACTTAACCACACCCCTGGAAACAGTTATTTTCCCCTTGCCAACTGGAATTGTTATATCGACCATGTTTTCATTTATTTATATTTCTCATTGTATGCCTTGATGGATCTCTCAATATCCTTTATGGCAGCTTCCTTTCCTTCCCAGCCGGTGACCTCCGTCTTCTTTTTTTCAAGTATCTTGTAGGTCTGGAAGAAGTTCAGTATCTCGTCCATAAGATGCACGGGGAGGTCCTTGTAAGTCTTCACATCCCTGTAATACGGATCCTTGGTTGCAACCATCAGGATTTTATTGTCAAGTTCGCCCTGGTCAACCATCTTCATGAGTCCTATGGGTCTTGCAGAAAGAACTATTCCTGGAAGTGTCGGATGCGTAACCAGAACCATGGCATCCAGCGGGTCCCCGTCGTCGTAAAGCGTTCCTGGTACTGCCCCGTAATCAACAGGGTAGACAACTGATGAGTGCAGGACACGATCCAGTACTACTCCAGAGAACTCCTTGGAAATCTCATACTTGTTCCTGCTTCCCCTTGGTGTTTCCACAATAACATTAAGATCTTCAGGTGGATTTTTCCCTAGACTGACCGTATGCCAGTAACTGTCATTTTTTGAATTAGTCATTGTGTGGTTATTTTAAGTTTCTATTTATTTATTATGATTTCTGTTGGGACCCGGAATTCCGGACTGGCTGACCGGACGAGGGATAGGGTTGTGAATTGAACAGTGCAGATGGGCTGGCGGCATAAGTTATATTAGCCAACATATTATCTTATGTAAAAAGGTGGAATATTGTGGAAAAAACAGTTTCTTACAGTCCTTTACGTATAAGTTTCGGTGGTGGCGGCACCGATATCAGTCCTTTTCCGGAGAAATATGGTGGAGCCGTCGTTAACACAACCATTGACCGCGGAGTTATGGCTACATATGTGCCGGATCAGTATGGACTGGAAATTTCCTCCAGGGATTTCCTCAGGAGTTTTGTGCTTAATGAAAGCCCTGGAAGCAAAGATCTGCTGAACAAGATACTTGGTCTTTTCGAAATGCATGGAATACTCAGGGGAAGGGTTGTGCTCAATGGCGATGTGCCTCCCGGTTCAGGACTTGGATCTTCCAGCGCACTTACAACCTCCCTCCTAAATCTCATATATCACATAAAACATGAAAAGAGGACCTGGAGGGAGATAGCAGATGAAGCTTTCAGGCTTGAGCGGGACTATTTTGGCGTGATACTGGGAAAACAGGATCCTTTTGCCATATCAATGGGCGGATTCAAGTATATGGAATTTAATGGTGACAGTGTAGATTCAACTCCACTAAACCAGTTTTCTGACTTCATAGGGGACCTTGAAAAAAGGACACTTCTCCTGTATACCGGCAAGACCAGGGAAAGCTCACAGGTATTGAAGGATCAGGTTGCAAGCTCTTCAATGGGTGATGAGAATACCCTAGTCAATTTAAAAAGCATGAAAAAAATAGCCAATGATATGAAGTTGTGTGTCACAACCGGAAATTCAGACAGATTTATAGAACTTATTAACGAAGGATGGAAGATCAAGAAAAAATTCGGGGAAAACGTCACCAACAGAACCATTGACGAGATTATAGAAAAGGCGTTATCCTCCGGAGCACAGGGAGCAAAACTTATGGGGGGCGGATCCCAGGGATTTATACTGATGATTGCCAGGAAGGGAGAAATAGAAAGCCTACAGAAAGAGATGATGACCTTTTCTGATCTTGTCATAAGGGTGAATTATGACTACGAAGGGATCAGGATATTCTGATCCTGACATTTGGCACCTGATCCTCATCTTAGATAATGAGTATTTTCAGTTTTCTGTTCCCTTTGACTTGAATATGGCAGTTGCCGTTTAAGCATAAAGTCAAATCAGCCTGTTTTCGAAAGCAATAAAATCCAGGAGAATGCGGTAAGTAAGCCCCCATACTGTCCAGTCCTGAAAGAGAAAAGATTCGTAGCCTGATTCGGTCCTTGATGCAACCCTGCTGCCAAGCTTCACTTTTCTGACCTCGGATACTTCCGGTCCAGCAGAATAACCCGTAAGGGATTCCGCTTTTATAACAAACGGATGCACTTTTACCCAGCCTGCCCTGTTGGGTGATCTTGATTCCAGTTCTGCATGGATGGATTCCTTGCTGAAGCCCATGTTAACCTCTTCCATGACTTCCCTGATCACAGTATCCTGAGGTAGTTCTCCAGGTTTTGAGAAACCACCGGGAAGAGCTATCTGGCCTGTCCATGGATCGTCTTCCCTTTCCATTCTTTTGATTAGTATTATTTCGCCCTTGCTGTAAATTATTCCAACTGCAGCATCTGTCCTGTTCAAAATATCCTCAGGCGTAGTTTCCACCAATTATGCAAGTTTTCCCAGTATATCCTTTACCTTATCACCAGGATTTATGCCCGCTGCCTTTGCCCCGGTTGTAACTCCGGCAACCTCTTTCGACAGAACGTCTTCAAGCGTGTTCACTCCTGTAACTCTTACTGCAACATCCCCGAGTTTTTCCGCTGCTTCCAGATTCAGGTATCCGCACATGACATAGCCCTTCTCTCCCTTGAGAACAAGCAAGGGAGCCTTCTGCATAGGCATCTTCATAAACTGGAAAACTTTTCCGTCCTGCTGATATGTATCTATCTCCAACATACATCAGTGATATCCCAGGGGATTAAAAAGTTCATCAGCCTTAATCTTTTTTATTATTCATTCCGGCAATTCATCGCCAGTAAGCCATATGCCAATTTTAGCGGCAATACGCTATTTTTAAAATATTTAAAAGTTCCATGGATTAGAAATGGTTATATAGAAGTTTATTTTTACTTGACTGAGGTAAAATGATAGGCGGACAACCAATTTTCATATTAAAGGAAGGTACCAAGAGAGAAACCGGAAAAGACGCTATGAAAAATAACATAGACGCAGCAAAAGGTATTGCCCAGGCGGTCAGATCAAGTCTTGGCCCGAGGGGAATGGACAAGATGCTGGTAGATTCACTTGGGGATATTGTTATTACAAACGATGGTGTGACCATTCTCAAGGAGATGGATGTTGAACACCCCGCAGCCAAAATGATGGTGGAAGTTTCAAAGACACAGGACTCCTTTGTTGGAGATGGAACAACCACTGCAGTAATCATAGCTGGCGGACTGCTCCAGGAAGCTGAAAGCCTCCTCAGCCAGAATGTACACCCAACTGTGATATCCGAAGGATACAGAATGGCTGCAAAACAGGCAAAAAAGATACTGGATGACATATCAAAACCCGTAAAGCACACCGACAAGGAACTGCTGATGAAGATGGCCCAGACCTCACTCAGCAGCAAGAGCGCATCATCAAGCAAGGAAAAACTTGCAGAGATTTCATTTGAGGCCATAAAGGCAGTTGCTGGTAAGGGAAATTATA
>JAJZKL010000090.1 GCA_021804185.1 Thermoplasmata archaeon
ATGACAGCCGGCAGCTGGATTTACATCGGTACACAGGGGGTCCTCCAGGGGACATATGAAACTTTATCTGCTCTGGCTAGAAAGGAGTTTTCTGCTGACACCCTTAGAGGAAAGTGGGTTCTAACAGCAGGACTTGGAGAGATGGGTGGAGCCCAGCCCCTTGCTGTCACCATGAATGACGGTGTGGCCATAATTGTTGAAGTTGACAGGGAGAAGATAGACCGCAGATTGAGAGACAAATATCTAGATACCTTTGCTGAAACCCTCGAACAGGCATTGAAAATGAAAGATGAGGCCGTTTCAGAGGGGAAACCCCTTTCTATCGGCCTTATAGGAAATGCAACCACCGTATATTCGGAACTTGCGAAAAGAGGAATTGTTCCTGATGTTGTTACAGACCAGACAGCAGCCCATGACCTCAATGTGGGTTACATACCTGAAGGTTTCACAGTGAAGTCGGCTGCAGAAATGCTTGCAAAGAGTCCTGAAGAATACAGGAAACTTGTGTATGCCTCCATAGTGAAGGAGGTTAACGCAATGCTTTATTTCAAGGAACATGGATCCAGGGTATTTGACTATGGAAACAACCTCAGGGGAAGGGCACAGGAGGGTGGAAACACCAGGGCGTTTGAGATCCAGGGGTATGTTCCGGCCTACATACGGGACCTATTCTCCATTGGTTCCGGACCTTTCAGGTGGGTTGCACTTTCTGGAGACCCCCAGGATATCTACAAAATAGATCAGGCAATAATTGAGAAATTCTACTATGACGAACATCTTGTTAAATGGATCAAACTGGCTGGGGAAAGAGTCCATTTCCAGGGACTTCCTGCCAGGATATGTTACGCAGAATATGGACAGAGAGAGGCCATAGGGCTAATGATAAACGATATGGTTAGAAAGAAGAAGATCTCAGCCCCGGTTGCAATAGGAAGAGATCACCATGACACTGGGTCTGTTGCTTCGCCTTACAGAGAGACGGAGGGGATGCTTGATGGCAGTGACGCTATTGCAGACTGGCCCATACTTAACGCCCTTCTTAACGCTATTTCAGGAGCAACATGGGTATCGGTTCACCATGGAGGTGGGACCGGCATAGGAAATGCCATTCACGCTGGGTTTGTTCTTGTGGCGGATGGAACGGATGAGGCTGATGAGAAGATCAAAAAGGTTCTGAATGCCGATCCTGGAATTGGAGTAATAAGGCATGCTGACGCAGGATACGAAGCTTCAAAGAAACTCATGAGGAAAGGCGTAAAGTTCAAGATACCCTTTGAAGAATAGATAAGAAGATTTTTTATACTTTTTATTTTATAACATAGTTATTAAACAATATGTAGTAAAGTTTTTATAGAAGAATATATTTACTTATTTGCTTACCGGAATTGAGGTGATGAAAATGACCGAAAATATATCCGTGAAAGCAGAGAAAGAATTGAAAGTGCCGGAAACGCAGGAAAGTGGGTACTCATTTGTTAAGAAAACAGTGGGTACCGGGAGTATAGAGGGACTGGAATCTGTTGCAGACATGGTGGGGAAGATCTGGTCAGAAAACGACCTGAACCTCGTGGATATAAAAAACCTGATTCCGTATCTTATGTCCATGGCGTTCACTCAGGCCGGAGATTCTGATTTGGAGATCCTTGATTACATAGACAATTACGTCAAACCAGCCGTGTTTGAATACAACAGAATTCTGAGAAACAGGAAGAAATTCATCCCCTCTGAATTCCACGGCAACATAAGCAACATAAAGAGATAAATACAACAGGAGTTACCTCACACCATCCATCTTTTTTTTATTAGGGAATTTTTGCTGAAAAAATTAATAAATCAATTTCAGATGTGTAAGGATGTCACTGAAAGCAGTGGTTATGGCTGGTGGAAAGGGTACAAGGCTGAGACCCATCACTTATTCGATTCCAAAACCCCTTGTTCCAATCGCAGGAAAACCCTGTATTGGATACATCCTTGATTCATATTATGCTGCAGGGATTAATGATGTTATAATAACAACTGGCTACAAATTTGAATCGCTTATAAACGGAGTTCTTAAATTTAAACAGGATGACCAGAACATCCTGTTCTCGGTGGAGAGAGAACCGGCGGGAACGGCTGGAAGTGTTGGGCTTATCTCTAAATTTATCGATGATACCTTCGTTGTGGGTAGTGGTGATACACTGTCCGATCTGGATGTTAGCGACGTTGTGAAGTTCCATAAGAGGATGGGTGCAAAGATCTCAATGGCACTGACGACAGTTGATGATCCATCCCAGTTCGGCATAGTAGAACTTAAGGAAAATAAGGTAGTCAGATTCCTTGAGAAACCTGACCCTAAGCAGACGTTTTCAAAACTCATAAATGCTGGTCTGTATGTGATTGAACCTGAGATTCTTAAATACATACCAAATGGATCACCATATGACTTTGCCAGAGATCTCTTCCCAAAACTACTTGACATGGGCATTGACATTTATGGTTACCATGCCAAGGGCATATGGCTTGACACAGGCAGGCCGAATGACATGATCAAAGCCAACCAGCTTATGACGGCCAAATACGGAATGGAGGTATCAGGAAATGGAATGAAGGGGACTGTTATTATAAAAACACCACATTCTAAATTTTCCAATTCCTACATTGAGGGGCCGACTTTCATAGGTGAAAATGTAAGAATAGGAAAAAACAGCAAAATAATAAGGTCTGCAATATATGATAATGTTGAGATAGGAAACGATGTGCAGATAACGGATTCAATTCTCATGGATTCAGACAGGATTATGGACGGAAGTAAAATCGTTAAATCTGTCATAATGAAGCAGACCGAGATAGGGTCGGATTGCGAGATTGAGGAGAGCGTACTTGCACCTAAACTTCAGCTCCAGAGCAAATCCAGAGTTTACAATGTCTCCCTGTCATCAGAGATACTGCCGGAAGATGTTGCGTAATCTCCTTGATTTATGACCAAGCCAGTAAAATAACCCGGTATAACCGGTCGGCGAAATATTTTTAATTCTTGGTTTATAAAAATCCTGCTTTCTGAAGTATAAGGAGGTCTTCTGTTGTCAACTGTTCCCCGTTCTTGAATTTTTCAAATAGGGTCGTTGCTGTTTTCTGAAGTTCTCCCTCTTTCTCCTTCTTCTTAGTTGCCCTGGTCTTTGTTCGCAAGCTCCCTATAACCTTTTCAAGATCTCTCAGATCATTCTTTGCCTGAATGAAAGCCTCATGCTCTTTTGTTGATTCCTGGCTGAATTTGACAAACAGTTCATGGTATTCGTCGGCCTTTTTCCTGACTTCATCAAGTTCCTGAAGATCTTTGTTGATCTCTTCACTTATTGCGGAAATTCTTGATGAAATTTCCTCAATTTCCTTCTTTTCAGATTCACCGAGCTTTTTTTCCTCGCCAATCTTTGAATTAAGTTCCCTGATGGAGGAATTGCCTTCCATTTCTGTCTCGAACTGTTTTTCCATTCGTTTGATTTCATTTGTGAGTTTTTTAATTTCTGCGACCACCTTGAGTTCTTCGTTCTTCTTCAACTGCGTTGTCTGCTGCTTAAGTTCAAGCCTCTCAAGATCCTTCTTCTTTGCCTTAATGTCGCGCCTGTCGATGCCCTGAATATTTGCTTCATCCCTGATCTTCCTCATTTCCTTCCTGAGTTCGGAGAGCTTCCTGTAATGTTCTTCCTTATCGGCCCTCATTTTCTGTACTTTTTCTATAAGTTCATTCTTCTCCGCGATCTTCCTCTTAACATCGTCCCTCATCTCTCTGACTTTTGTATTTAGCTCATCGCGGAGCTGTGCATATTCATGGGCTTCAGTGGAAGCATTGTCTCTTTTGCTTACATGCTCCTCTACTATTCCCCTAATAATTTCCTTTTTCTGTTCAAATTCTTCAAGAAGATCACTCATAACAAACCATCGACGCAGAAACTTTCTGGATATTGAGGAATCAAATATATACCTTTCGCAGTGTCCGCAATGCTTGTTAAGATAGTTTCAGAAGATTATTCTATTTATCATGGAGTTATAAGAAAATTTATATATAAATGCCAGAATTTGTCATCTAACCATTTCCTGATCAAGTTCCCCGAATATTGTATAAAAAATATTGAAACTGGAAAATTTAAGCTTTTCAATGATTGTTATTCTGGTCCATTTCATCCTGTGGCTTTGGTCTCTGTGGGGGTCTTCCCCTGTTTCTGGCAGAATTTGAGAAGCTCCTTGCTATGAAAATACCTGCAACCAGTATTATTTCGAATATTATGACATCGTTTATTACTGTCACAATTAACAGCTCTTTGTATGTTGATGAGATTGACAGCGTATCCGGACCACTTCCTGTGCCGAAGCCTGTGTAAAGTGTTGCCCCAGTCTGGTTTTCGAAGGTGAAATTGTACGAGTATATACCGGCTGGTGGATTTGTATAGACATAATAGAATACCTGATCGCCTGAGGAATTCACATAATGATGCATCTGATCTGCCGAAACGTTCTTCTGGAAAGCTGTGGTGTTTATGGCCAGTGTCACGAAGCCAGGATTCAGGTGCACTCCACCCATAATCTTCATAGTGAAGTTGTAGCTGGAATAGTTTCCGGCATATGGGGTAACCTGAGTCTGTACACTCAAGTTCGTGTAATGGTCTGTAACAACTGGATCAGTTGTGTAAATTACGGATGTTGATATGCCGGCGGATATCATGGCTACAATAATGAAAATCACCAGCCCTCCTATGATTCTTGTCCTCAGCCTGTAGAGCTTTGTAAAGTGAAATGAGAAGAAAACTATAACAGGAATCAGGAAAAGAAATGCCTCAAAGACATAAATGGCGGCATATAACGCCAGTGTAGAAAAAGCCACTGCCAGAACAGGGGCAGTTATTCGATTATATTTTACAATAGAACTTTTCATACTTTGCAATAAATGTGTAATTGATACGTACTATTTATCCATTGTTTAAACATTTTTATACCTGGCTGCGGAAGCTTTAAGACTGAAATTTGAATATTAAAAATATCCCTATGGCTGATCTTGCCGAAATACTGATGATTGAACACCTTGCAATTAAACAGTCAAAATGGCTTGTGGAGAACCATTATGACAACGATATATTCCGAAATTTTCATGATTATATAAAGGAATGCCACATAGAACTTGAGGAAAAAATATGTTTTCCAGTTCTTGAATCCTTTCCTTTCATGGATTCAAAACAGTTCACAGAACGTACAAATAGAATCAAGGCTGATCATAAGATCATTGACACGCTTGCCTTAAACGTCCTGAAATGGCACGAATCGGGAGATGACAATCTTGTTCTGGAAAGGAAACCTTTATTTTACAGATTATTGGTCGATCACAACTCTTCCGAGGAAGTCCATATTTTTCCAAGATGGAATCAGATCGACAGCATTGAAATGAAGTCCTCAATGAAAGACGCTCTTTCAATAATTGAATCTTTCGGTATAGGGAAATATATAGACGCAACGGGCATTAGTCCCAGTGCGTTCAGATATTTTTTTGGCAGCTATAAATGATCATTCCCCAGCTGGATTTTCGGTTTCTGAATTTTTTCTTGAATTTTAACACTTGTGATCGGGAATTCCCCTTTGGCAAGAGAGTGGATGAAAACTATCGAAAATACAATATGGTTATCAAAATATTGTTCGGTCCCCTAGAAAACAGAAGTGAAAGCGATCGGAACGCTATTGCTTCGTATATGGCTTAGAATATGGTACAGAACAGCTTCGCGTCAAGGAGTGTTCAAGCACATGGAGATTCAGCCGGCAACCTTTGCAGTGAGAATT
>JAJZKL010000091.1 GCA_021804185.1 Thermoplasmata archaeon
TGCGAAGTGATAAAAACCTTCCCCGGACTAAATTCTGAGATTCACGTGGGAGGCATATACGCAACTCTAATGTCACATCACATTAAACAATCATTTCCCTACGTGAAAGTCCACCTTGGTCTTGTAAGTGAAGCTGAAAATCTTCTCCCTGCTTACCACCTGCTGAAGCAGGTTGACAAATGGAAAGACTGGGATCGTTCAATAGTATTTACATCCAGAGGATGCATAAGGAAGTGCCAGTTCTGTGTGGTACCAAAGGTTGAAGGCGGAATGCGTGATGAAAAACCTTCGATCATTGATCTTATGGCACCACAGCACAAGAAAGTTACAATATGGGACAACAACTTCCTTGCTTCACCCTATGCAAAATCAATGCTGAAGGAACTCAGGGATCATGGAATCGAGACTGATTTTAATCAGGGCCTTGATGCCAGACTCATGGACGAAGAAACCGCCGGACTTCTCGCGGACGTCAAATCTAAAACGATCCATATGGCATACGACTGGCCATGGGAAGGTCCTTTCATTCAAAACGCAATAGAATTGCTCGGAAATGCAGGGTACAAGAAAAAGAACCTTATTTTCTATATGCTGCACAATTTCTGGGACAAGGAACATAGGAAGGGAGATACCCCTGAAGATTTCCTCCTGAGGTTGAAGAATCTCATGAAATGGGGTGCCTCAGTATATCCTATGCGATTCATTCCGCTTGATTCCCTTACCAGAACAGGATATGTTTCCCCTTTATGGACTGCAGAACAGCTGGAAATGATAGCTGATGCAAGAAGAGTATTGGGATTTGCGGGTACATGGGTTCCGTACAGAGCTTTGGCAGACAAGTTCATTTATTCTGACACATTTGAACAGGCGATGGAACTGAGGCCAAAACAGAGTACCAAGCCGATTCCTTCCACTTACTGATTTTGGCTATGTATGCTGCTACAAATTACTGAATAAACTCGACAACAGCTTCCTTACCCGAAACGGTTTTCTGTGGCGGGTTAAGTCTCTTCTTTATGATTGGCATATAATCTGGGTTCTTCTCTATTCCCACAGAGTTTCTCCCGTAGAATTCCGCCACAACTGATGTTGTGCCAGAGCCAAGAAATGGATCCAGCACCGTATCACCCTCATTGGTGCTTGCAAGAATTATCCTCTTCAGGAGTTCAATAGGTTTCTGGGTCGGATGCTCGCCGGCCCATTTCTCCTTTCTCGCTGTCAGGGGTATTTCCCACAGGTTCCGCATCTGCTTCCCGTCATTCAAGGCCCTCATAACATCATAGTTGAATGTCCATTTCTTCTTTGTGTGGTTTTTGGCTGCCCATATGAGCTGCTCAGTGCTCTCTGTGAACATTCTCCTGGTTATGTTCGGCTGTGCATTCGGCTTGTACCATATTATGCTGTTGTTAATCTTTGCATCCAGGTGCTGCAATATGAACCCAATTTGGTAGATGTTGTGAAAGGACCCGCATACCCATAAACTGCCACCCGGTTTCAGGATGCGCAGGCTTTCCGTTATCCATTTAAGGTTGAATTCAAAAAACTCATCCTTTGTAAACAGGTCCCAAGTCTCTTCCAGCGTTATATGTTTGCTATATTTCCATCCCAACCCCTTCTTCTTCGCCAATCCATATGGGGGATCAGCAAAAACAAGGTCTAATGAGTTTTCCTGGAATGTCTTTAGAATTTCCAATGCATCTCCCCCATATATCCGGTGGTTCATGCTTTACCATCCTCCATCCTTGCATTCCATTCACGCATGAGCGAGTTTATTTTTGTGGATATTTTTATATCCATTGAGTTGCACAATTTCTTGAACTGGTTAAGTACTTCCCTGTCGACAGTTATGTTTATTGAGGTTTTACCCATAACAGGAATCCTTAACACTAATGTTGATTTATATTTACTTATGCGCAAGAACCACCATATCGGTCCAGCTCATGGAACGCCATGGACATATCAAAGAGAGACGGTAACGGAGGGCGCCGGAGGTCTTTCAGGGACATAGTGCTCAGGAACGGTACAGTTATAGGGGTATTTCAGGGATCGAGGGGGCAAAATCCCGATTTTGACATTATAGTAAAGTATCAGGAGAGAGGTAAACAGGTCAGAACTCCAAAACATCTTCATTGGGCTATTGATCTTATAATAAAGAAAGAACATGAACCAGATCTCACTAGAGACTTTATCCGTTTCCTTCTTGGGATGTGGGACAAGGTTAGGCCTTTTACCAGCAAGGAGGAACAACAAGAATGTGAACTCAAATTCAGTAACGAGGATAACCTGTCTCAGTTTACTGCACTGGATGAGTACGGTGAATATCCCGTAGAGTTTATATCAAAGGTAATGGAGCTGATTATGATACAGGAGAAAACAGGAAACGACCAAGCTTTCATGTTCAAAGGTGTTCTGGAGAGTATTCTAAAGGATAGAGATATATTTTCAATTGTTGCATCCGCCGGTTTCAATGGGAGGCCATGAAAATAAAATTCTTGCTATATATTAATGCCAAACAGGGAACCTCCACCAGTATCCGCACCCCCATCTATTCTTCCCGTTCCTGTCCAGGGGGTTGGCATAATCGATCACCCGGTCCGGTTTCCCGAATATCTCCTCCATGCCTTCATCGAACGATGACAGGTTCAGCAGATACGACCCGGAATGACTATCCATGCACTTCTTCAGGTCCTTGAGGTCGTCCACGGTAAAGCTGTGCCTGTATTTCTTCCCTGACGACAGGTATGGCGGATCCAGGTAGAACATGACCCTTGGCTTTGAGTACCGTTTCATCAGATCCCGGAAATCCATGTGCTCTATGGTCCAGTCCCTGACATAGACGAAATTCTCGATGGTGAACCTTGACATGCGCGTATTCCCCTTGAATCTCCTTCCAAACGATCTCCCGTCTCCCATGAAGGAAAAGGTCTGCAGGTAAAGCACCCTGAAGGCAGCGTCGACATCGTTCCGATACCTGGTCTCCCTCATCTCCATGAAGGCCTTCTCGTGGGCAAACGCCAGCCTCAGCTTCCTTGTCAGTTCCAGCCTCTTAACCGGATCCTGCAGCACCCTGAACGTCACATAGAGATCGTCGTCCAGGTCATTGTACATCCTGCCCTTCCTCCACTCGTCCGGTATGTTGAGCAGCACCTTCCCCGAACCGCCGAAAACGTCGACGACAATATCGAACGCATCCACATGTTCCTCCATTATACCGAGGATATCCTTCAGCTGGTTGAACTTCCCGCCATAGTACCTGAAGAGAGATTTCATAATTGCGTAATACGCAATCACTCAGACGATAAATGCTTTCTGATTGCTCAATGGAAAATTATAAAGGCCTTCGCATCATGATTGCACATGGATCCACTCAAGACACTGGAGAAGCAGTCAGGTTTCATGAGGCTGATCTCCTATCTGACGGAGAGCGGAGAGAAACCCCTGACGACGATTCTCGACGAAACCGGGATACCGGTGCACCAGCTCTATGCGAGCATCGGGAAGGGAAAGGAGCTGGGTCTCGTGAAAACAAGGATGGATTCTTCCGTGTATCCTCCCAGGAATCTCGTCTCGCTTACGGACAAGGGTAAGAAAATAGGTGGAAAAATAGGGGAAATTGTGGCGATCATGGAATCAGAATAGTTCCAGATCTTGCATGAGGCCCTTCGCGTTCTCGTCCGCTATCTTCGCTATGACGTACCCGAATTTCTCGTCAATGTATCTTACCAGCTCGTCCCTGGTCTCCGTCTCAGCTACTGCCTTCCTGAAGATTGCATAGTCGAGATCGTACTGGTCCTTCCTTCCTGTGTGGTATTCTCTGGTAAACGCATTTCGTTTTGCCATAGGAACCGGACAGAATCTCATGGTTGAACCGTCTTTCCATCCGGAAAAAAAGTGTGCAAGTGATTCCACATGCGGAGCCCGGCAAGAAATAAACGAAGGAGTTTACCCATTGTGTGATGAGCTATTGAATTTTTTTTATGAAGATTTTTCCATCCATCTCGAAGAAGCCTACGTAGGATCTGTCCCTGACTTCAAGCTTCGCTGCTACCTCCTTGGGCAGTGTGATTCTCATGCTTGTTCCTCTCCCGGTTATGCGGGTTGCTGCAATTGGTTCCTGTGATGCCATTGGCGACGGGATAATTGCAATAAGTTAAATTTTTGCGTAAATACCTCTGGTTCAGTCACTGGCAGATCCGAGAACTGTTTTTCTTAATATCACGTTTCAACTTCTTCTTGTGCTTCCATTCTAGGGATAGTTTAGCAAATGCAACATTTAAAACGGGTCATCCTTATATTGAGACTGGTACTTGATGCTTAGCAGTAACATCGTAAGCAATATCTGGAATATTGCAGAATTATTGAGAGGAGATTACAAGCAGTCCGAATATGGGAGGATTATTCTCCCCTTCACTTTGCTACGCCGACTGGATTGTATGCTTGAGCCCACCAAAGACAGGGTGTTGGAAGAATACGTAAAGAGAAAGGATAGTGGTGTACCATTAGATGCAGTCCTTCTTGCAGCTGCAGATCTCAAATTTTACAACATTTCACACTTCAGTTTCTCAAAGTTGAAAGATGATCCAAATAATATCAGACAGAATCTTCTCAACTATATTGACGGTTTCACGGAACAGATTAGAGACATTTTTGAGAGGTTCAATTTCCACAATCAGGTGGAAGACCTTGACAGGAAGAACCTGCTCTTCCTGGTTGTGTCAAGATTTGCTGAGATAGACATGAATCCGGATGAGCTGGATAGTATGGATATGTCTCTTTATTACGAGGAGTTAATCAGGCGGTTTTCTGAAATATCTAACGAAACAGCAGGAGAGCATTTTACCCCGAGGGAGGTTATCAGATTGATGGTAAACCTGCTTTTTACGAACGATGACGAAGCCCTAAGGAAACCAGGAGTTCTCAGGACAGTCTACGATCCTGCAGCCGGCACCGGCGGGATGCTCTCTATCGCAGATGAAACCATCAAGGATCTCAACCCGGAAGCAAGATTGGTTCTATATGGCCAAGAGCTGAATGCTGAATCCTATGCCATTTGCAAATCGGAACTTCTGATTAAGGAGCAGGATCCTAGGAATATCATTTACGGCAACACACTTTCAGAAGATGGCCACCACGGAAGAAAATTTGATTATATGCTTTCAAACCCTCCATTTGGCGTGGAATGGAAGAAGATAGAGAATTCTGTCAGGAAGGAATATGAACTGAAAGGCTTCAATGGGAGGTTTGGTCCCGGATTGCCCAGAATTTCGGACGGTAGCCTTCTCTTCCTTCTGCATCTTCTTTCCAAAATGAATCCTGTGGAGAAAGGTGGAAGCAGGGTAGGCATTGTATTCAACGGTTCCCCTCTATTCACCGGGGCAGCTGGGTCCGGCGAATCTGAAATCAGGAAATGGATAATTGAGAATGACTGGCTTGAGACCATAATCGGCCTCCCCACTGATATGTTCTACAACACAGGAATTTCAACTTATATCTGGATACTTACCAACAGGAAAGAAGGCAGGAGAAAGGGCAGGATCCAGCTCATAGATGCCACCCAGATGTACAGGAAGATGAGGAAATCCCTGGGGTCCAAGAGGAACGAGCTTTCTGATGAGGATATAGATACAATCGTGAGGCTGTATGGGAATTTTCAGCCAGGCGATAAAAGCAAGATTTTTGACAATGAGGATTTTGGCCATCTTCTGCAAGTGTGTTGCCGTAAATGATATTCCTAGGATC
>JAJZKL010000092.1 GCA_021804185.1 Thermoplasmata archaeon
TCTTAACGCAGGAATTTTATCTAAATAATCTTCTCCCATTGCTCCTGACGCTGTTAAAAATTCATCTCCGTCATATCTGATGAATGACAGGAAGGAAGCAGCGAGAATTTTTGATTCGGACTGCGCGCATTTGGACAATTCAATTGTGTCCGAACCTATCATATTATAGCGAATTCCGCATCCTGCTCTCGGGTTTACAAAGAACGCTACTTTCATTTCTTTAACCTTCTATTACTGATATAGCTGCGTCAAATGAAGAATTATAAGCAACTACATATAAGGGCGAGCTATATTTTTTCATGACAATAGGTATCTTCAGTGCCCTTGATGGAGATACTGTTATCCCCTTTAACATAACTGAATATGATGAATTGAAATAGGATACACCACCGTTTACTTCCATTTGAAAGCTGTCTCCGGAACTGAATTCTGCGACGTTCAGAGTCTCGTTGGCAACAGATGAAAGCGAAAGAACAGCACCAGTCAGGTTTGCACCCATAAACTTGTAATATGGATTTGAGTAATTGAACTGGAACAACTCTGTCTCGTTTACGCCCATAACCATCATCCGCACACTCTTGGAGTATGTACCGGAATATACCGTGAAGTTATAATTGTAGACTCCAGGTGATCCTAGCGCTGTTGAATGGAATGTAAATGAATAGTTTCTTTTTCCCCCTGAAGGAATTGGGGCACCAGAACCAGAGATATGAAGGTCCCCTGCGGGAGAAAATGAAAAACCAGGTATTATTGAGGAAGCCCCGTTATTTATTATCGTAGCCTGAAATGAGATGTTCCCATTGTGGCCGTTATATTCTATGAAGGCGTTTGTGCTTGTTGTAACATTAAACTGATTCAGTGATGTGTGGATTGGCACAGGGGCGATGCCTGCTACCAGAACAACGAATGAGATAACTATGAGAAACTTCGAACTCTGTCTGAGAGGGTTAGCGTTATTTAAAGCCTGAGGGCCCTTTAAACCTACTAATATTGCAAACAGTGCAAGTATAATCCACGGGTCATAGAAGATTGTTAGAACAACAATAACAAGAAGAGAAGCATATGAAAAGTAAACACTATTTCTCCCAAGGAACGAGGAGCTGATCAGTCCCCCGTCCAGAAATCCTAAAGGCAGCGCATTAAACGATGTAGTTATCAGCCCGACCCAACCAGCAAATGCAAGAGTGTCTGGTATTGCACTGGTTGGGATGAACCTGCCCATGATGAGGCCTATGAATACCGGGGAACCTATCTTCTGGACTGGCAAATTTACTGCCTGAGTTGCAGGAGGAATAGCTGTGGTGTAAACCGATCCGATTACATAGAAAACAAGAGACACCGCAAATCCTATCACAAGTGAATAGGAGGCTACTTCGATCATTATTCTCCTGCTTCTGTATGGAGTACTTGGCGAGTTTATGAGTCCCATTGTCCCAAGGCCCAGTGGATCAGGAATAATTATTGAAGGAGAATATTTCATCCCATTCTTCTTCAGAACAGCATACTTGATTGACTCCCGGGAGGCCATTATGACCGATATCGGAACAAGGTAGAAGAGAATAGAGGAGCCAAGATTGTAGAGCATTGCCCCCTCCGGGTCGTATGATGACTGGTAAGAGAAGCCAAAATACACAATAGATACCAAAGCCGCAATGAGGAGCCCTGTCTTTATGTATCTCTCCGACCTTGTTTCACTGCTGATAGTCCTAACAAGAGATATCTTTACCGGTGATTCTCCCACTGTAAATGCCACTATCCCATGTTTTTCAAGCTCTTTAGCAAGATTTTCGAAGTTCTCCTCTGGATATGAATCAAAATTTTCTACTGTAAATGATGGATTTACTGAATCACTGTCCCATGACGAGAAGTCAAAGTACTTTTTTACTATAGCCTTCAAGGCATCCTGGCTTAATTCCTTCAATTTGGACCCTAGCTTCCAGCTTCAACTAAAATCTCCCTTATTAATTTTGCATCTGTTCCAATCTTAAATTTGAGCCTGACAACTTTTTTGCTGTTGGTCTCTATCTCGATGTGTTCAACCTGCTGCTGTATTATTTTCATTACTTCACTCGCAAAGCCTGCCGGCGAGTAAATTCCCAGCCCCGAACTGGAATTGTTAAAGAGTATTGCACCTTCCATGTTCGCAGAGAGAATATACTTTCCAAGGAAATCCTCAATTTTCTGGTCCTGTATTTCTGCCACGTGGTAAGATTCTTTACCGATCTTTATTTTTTCAGATCTGGAGATAATATACTCTGATTCTCTCCTCACCATTTCCTGAATTTCGTTGCGCAATTTCATGTTTTCTTCATGCATTTTCTGCACAGATTCGCCTATTTTTGATGAACTGACTCTGAGAGTGGAAGAAATGGAATCTAACTCAGACTTAATTCTATTCACATAGTCAAATGCTGCAGGACCAGCGCAGAATGTTATTCTTTGGATTCCTTCCTGTATGCTCTCTGCCTTCAGTATTTTGAAGAAACCTATCTCAGAGGTATTTTTCAGATGAGTCCCACCACATCCCTCAGCATCTATGTCAGCAATTTCCACGACCCTTATCTTGTCATCCTCCGGGACTCCCCCTTCAAAAAGACGGAATCCGTAATGTTCTATGGCTCTGTTCCACTCTATATTCCTGACAGTTATGCGGTGCCCTTCTGTTATCGCCTTGAATACTGACCTCTCTATTCTAATTATCTGCTCCTCTGATAGTTTCTCATAATGTGTGAAATCAATTCTGGAGGATTCATATCCCTTCTGTACTCCTGTCTGCCAGACATGAGGGCCAAGTTCTTTGATGAGAACTCCCAGCAAAAGGTGGGTGGCTGAGTGGTGAACAGTGTGGCGGAGTCTTTTATCCTGGTCAATCTTTCCTATGATCCTTGAAGATTCCGGAATTTCTCCTGAGAGATGATGTACCACAGATTTCCCAGACTTCTCTGCCTTAAGCATGTCCACCTTCTTCCTGCCATAAATGAACTCGCCAGTATCTGATGGCTGGCCCCCTCCTTCAGGATAGAAGGCAGTCTGGTTTGTTATTATGTCCCTGCCCCTGGAGAAAAGAACTATGGCGTTGAATTCACTAATGGAGGTGTCATCATAGTAAAGAGGTCTTGTATAAATATCGGGGAATTGCTCCTGATGTTTTGTTCCCTTTTTCCTTCCAAGGTTTTCGTGTTTAGATACAACCAGCGAACGTATATTTTCCGGGACCGGAACGTCAGTATTCCTTTCCTCCTTAATCACTCTTGCAACAAATTCAGGGTTCAGGCCTTCAGATTCATAAAGAGTTATGAAGTCTCCCTCTGATATGATCCTTTTTCTGTCAAAAAGCCTGAGTATTGTATTTCTGCCTCTTGACATAAGGTCTCTGTACTTTTCCTTCTCGATTGACAGAATCCGCTGAATGAAGGCCATGTCAAGGTCTGGCAGTATCTTTCCAATGATTCTCTTATGAATGGAGATAAGGTCTATGATATTTGTATCAAGATGGAGCCTTTCAATTAGGTACTCTGATCGTCTGATAAGAAGCCTAAGCAGGTAGCCTACCTTCACGTTTGATGGGATTACGTAATTTGAGAGCATTATGGTGATTGTTTTTGTATGATCACAGAGGGCGAAAATATCCCTGTAAAGAGAATAAGTTTCAGCTATCTCCCCTATGCTTCCCGGAAATTCTTTATCTAAGGTGTTGAGAAGACTTGACTGACTGAATGGTTCTAGAGTGGCAGATATCTCGGATACCCTTTTCAGTAGAGATGTGTCAAATTTTACGCCAGTTTTCTCTGCAATATAGGTCAGAACCTCTGGGAATACTGCCTGATAGATTGTACTTGAGCCCTGTGACAGCCAGACCAGCCTTTCCAGGCCGTAGCCCGTGTCCACTATTTTAAGTGGCATTTTAGAGTACTTTTTGCCATCGATCTCAAATTCACCATCTTCATTTTCTATGAGGTCCATGAACACAAGGGTTGCAACCTCTACCCCTTTGATGAATACTTCGAAGGCATTGCCACCGTTTCCGCCGCCGGACCATGGCTTCTCTTTGAATGTTATAAGATCTGGCTCAATGTGAAGCCTGGATGTAAGGAATTCGAAGCAGTAGGAAACTGTTTCTTCCTTCCAGTAGACCTGTTCTCTTTCGCTGTTAAAGGCATCATGACACATCATCTCAAAACTTGAGAGGTGGCGTCCTGTATTTCCAACGAGATCTATGTCATTCATCCTTATTGATGGCTGGGACATTACCAGTGGGTTGCTTGGAGGTTTAACCCTTCCCGAGGTAACATGAGGCTGGAAGTCATAAATTGAGGCGTTAACGAGCAGTACATCATCTCTCCATCTGGGAACAACTGGATAGGGTTTTACCACCCCATGAGACCCCTTGAAGAAATCAATGAAGGCTGTTCTCATCCCTTCCATATCATATGGTCTGTCGGTTGTTGAAGTACCTATGAATGTATAGGAGTCACAGGCAGGGTCACCACAGGTTGTTCTCTCCCGGGATTTGGTCCAGAAGAAGCCACCGCAGGAGACACATCTCCTGTTTTCAAATCCATTTCTGTGAAAGAATTCCAGATTCAGTTCCTGATTCTGGCTCTCTGGCATTCACTCCGCCTCCTTTCTGTAGATGAAAATAACTCTCTCCTTTACTATGGTTAGATCTTCCGGATCTATGTCTGCATTGATCAGGCTCTCACCGGAAATGGATTTAAGGTAATTCAAGCAGGCTTTTCCCTCTTCTGAGTCTTCCTTTACTGGGCTGAGGAAGTCTTGGAATGCAATTCTCTCCTTTGTTGAATATATTTTAACCTCTGAAAAACCACTTTTAGAAATCAGGTCACGCCAGTATTCCACTGTCGGAGCTTCTACATGGGAGCTGTCCCTGAGAATTTCAAGCCTATTTCTCACATTGTCCTTATCTTTTTCGGGCCTTACCATATCAATGAGGGCAAATAACCCTCCAGCTTTCAGGACTCTTTTTGACTCCCTGACGAATGCACCTTTGTCAGGAAAATGATGGGCGGCCCTTCTGCAGGTAACGAGATCAAAAATTCCATCCCCCAGCCCACTATCTTCAACCCTGCCCTTGAGGAATTTGATGTTGTGCAAACCTGACTTTCCAGCCAGCGAGATCGCATTGGATAACATCTCTTCAGTGGCATCAAGCCCTACGACCTCCAAAACAAATGGGGCAATTGCCATGGCTGTAAATCCAGTTCCAGTGGCCATATCCAGCACATTCCAGTTTTTCTTTGGATTGATAATGGAGAGAAGAGATCTGAGATCCTCACCGTTTTTGTGTGATTTGCTCCTTGCATATTCTGTAGCATGCTTTGAAAAGTAATCCTCAAATGAAGACATAATTACTTTACCTTATTTTTTCCCTGATTAAGAAATTTGCCTGAATGCTTTATGATCCTTTACTGGCACTGTCTATTCAGGAAAGAACCACCAGATAATTAGCAATTGAGTAGGGCGATAGGTCAACCAGCTGCCTCACCCTGTAGTTCTCAATGCCTTCAAGCTGGCTCTTCAGGACCTCCTCGTTACCCTTCCTGCTAGTAACCGCCCTTACCTTTATTATGAGAATTCCAGATTCTATGCCTTTGAAGGATGATGATACAGTATTGAATATCTGTGCCTGGTTCCTCTGTGCTATATCCTGATACAGAACCTCTGGTTTCTCAATGAAATGCCTGTATTTCTCAATTTTCAATGCATCTTCAAGAATGG
>JAJZKL010000093.1 GCA_021804185.1 Thermoplasmata archaeon
ACATATTCAAGTAATGGGAATTCCCCAATCATTATTTACGGGTCTGTTATAATAAAGGTATAGATGGAAGATCTCTCTGCTCTCGAAAAGCTTCTAAAATCCGGGGAATTTCTCCAGAGTCTCCAGATGGAAAGGAAGACTGCTGATCTTGTATTTGACAGCAGGACTCTGAAGGCAATATATGAACTTGTTAGCAGATACCGGGTTGACTATATAGATTATCCAATTTCAAGCGGGAAGGAATCAATCGTATTCAAGGCATATCTTGATGGCAAAGCAGTTGCAATAAAGATTTACAAGATGTCCACACTGCGATTCTCAAATATCTGGAAGTACATAGATGGGGATTACAGGTTCTCAAAGGAGCATCTTACAAGGTCTTCGCTTGTGTACCTGTGGGCCAGAAAAGAATTCACAAATCTAAGTGAATGCCGCAGGTACAGGATAAATGCTCCCCGCCCTATAGCATTCCATAAGAATCTTCTCATGATGTCTTACCTCGGAAAGAGTACGCGTGGGGCACCGATGTTGAAAGACACAGAGGTGGACTTTCAGAAAACCTTTGATCAGATAATGGATTCTGTCAAAGATCTTTATGGCAAGGCCAAGCTGGTTCACGCAGACTTGAGTGAATACAACGTCCTCATATACAGGGCGAAGCCGTACCTGCTGGACATGGCTCAGTCAGTATCGAGAGAGCATCCTGCAGCTGACTATTTCCTGGAGCGGGACATCAAGAATATATGCGTTTTTTTCAGGAAAAAGGGGGTAGATTGCAGCATGGAGGATTCACTCAAGTATGTGAAGTCCCCTATAAAATCTGGAAAGGCTTAATAATGATGGATAATAAGAGGATAGACATGACGGACGAACTCCCAGAACAGATGCCAGCAGAAGTGAGGATACCTGAAGAGCGCGTTGCTGTTCTCATTGGGAAAAAAGGAAGCACAAAAAAAATAATTGAGAGAATTGGGGAATGCAATCTTCTAATAGATTCAGAGACTGGAATTGTAGAGGTGCAGGGAAGGGGCGATCCTCTTAAGTCAGTGATCACAAACAGCGTGATTCAGGCCATAGGAAGAGGATTCAACCCAGAAAAGGCTCTATTGCTGTATCAGGAGAATTTCCAGTTGGCAGTCATTTCACTGAGAGATTTTGCAAATCCCGGCTCAAAACGAATTTCGCAGATAAAGGCGAGGCTCATTGGCACAGGTGGCCGTACCCGCCAGATTGTAGAGGAACTCACAACAACTGCAATTTCAATCTATGGTGACACAGTTTCAATAATTGGGGATTATGTTTCAATGGAATTTGCAAAGGAGGCAGTTACAATGCTTATCAATGGAAGCAAGCAGAGAACCGTCTATACATATCTGGAGAGGAATGCCCGTGATATGAGAATCCGGAAGATAGAAGAGTCTTTCGGATAGAGGCGATGCAAAACCTATTATTTTACGCACGTATACCTGTGGGAAGCGGGGTGGGGTAGTTAGGAGATCCCGACGGGCTCATAACCCGTAGATCAATGGTTCAAATCCATTCCCCGCTATTTTAGGTACTGCCTGAGAATTTCCTGCATATTTCTTTAACAAGTGATTCCAGATCTGATTTTCCCAATGGTTCTGAAGGGGGAATTCCTATCCTATTCATTGTAGAAGCAGTAGTTTCACCTATTGCATAAAGAGGTTTCAGAGCTGCCTGTGGGCCGGCAATATCCATAAACACTTCGGCCTCCTGCGAGGATGTGATTATAACTGCAGCAACATCATTTCTTGGAAGATATTCGGTGATTTTGCTACTGGAGACAGGAAGTGCATCATAAAGATCACACTGTATGTATGTGTAATTGTTTTTTGAGAGATAGTTCTGTATTATCCGGTTGCTTTTGGCGCTGGAGAAAACGGCAATCTTTCTTTCATTGTAGTTTCCTGAACTGAGCAAATCAACTATGCCATCAGAATTTCGACTGGCAGGAACAGTTATATTGCTGAATCTTGAGGAAAGTTCACTGGCTGTAGCACTTCCAATTGCAATAACCTCAATTTTATCTGACACAAATTCATTCTCACTCTCAATAAATATCCTGGCCCCAACTGTACTCGTAAAGATGAGAACCTGCGGTGCGAAGGCCCTGATATGGTTCCAGTCAACAGAAATAGGGGTGATTTCCGTCAGTGGTATATTGATGATCCTGAATCCTTCAGGAACCCTAATTGGCTTGAATTTCCAGGATGGCCTCGTAGTTATAATTATCCGGCATGGTTCACTCATTGGCTATCCCCAAGCCCGTAGTCTGATGGAACAGATTTCTTCATCCTATCCAGCAGTTCTCCTAGATCCTTCTCCCCTTGTACGGTTCCGCTGATATCGGTGTGCCTTTTTCCGTCTCTGGAATAGAATGATGATATTACCTCGTATTCTCTGCCATTATATCTGGCAAAAATACCTGCGGGAGCAGAACAGCCAAGAGCCATTGAGGCTGTTAAACTCCTCTCAATTTTCATCTGCTCCATTGTCACCTGATCTGTTATGGAGGAAATTTTTTGATAGTCCTTGTGGCTTTTTCTGCAAACAACAGCTATTATTCCCTGGCATGGTGCAGGAACAAAGTCAGTTTCAGGTAGCAGCTGACGCTGGACTGAAATACCAAGTCGTTTGAGCCCAGCCTCCGCAAGAATAATCGCGTCATATTCTCCATTTTCCAGCTTTCTCAGTCTTGTATCTACATTTCCTCTTATGTCTCTGACAAGAAGATCTGGCCTGACCCTTTTCAACATGAATGATCTCCTGGGGCTGGAGCTTCCTATTACTGCACCGGACGGTAATTTCTCAAGAGAGGTGTCTGAGACAAGAGAATCATTGTGCGGCCCCCTCTCCAGAACAGCGTTAATTGAAAGATCTTCAGGCAACTCAGAAGGAAGGTCTTTGGCACTGTGGACTGCAATGTCTATGCTGCCAGCAAGAAGTGCGTCGTTGAGGCTCGATACGAAGACTCCCACTCCTTTGAACCCTGAAAGGGCGGTCTGGTGATCCCTGTCACCTTGTGATTCAATCTTCACAATATCGCCCTCTATACCAGTTCTTGAAAGAGCGGCCTTCACAAGTTCAGCCTGTCTAACTGCAAGCTGGCTAGGCCTTGTTCCAACCCTGAGCCTCATTTGGGTGATATTGATTTTAGACATTTATCTTCTTGCAATTTCCTGTATACTATGATAGTTGCAGCGAAATGGAATTTTTTTAATGCATTGCAAACTATCCTGGATCCGGAAAATGACAGAAAGGCCAATGATAGCGGTCCTGAAAGAAGGGGCAAATGAGCTCATCTCCAGACTTCTAAGGAGAAATGTTATCGACAAGAGGTACCACATTCGAAGATCTGGTGACACTATTCTGATCCCCGTTAAGGACAATGTTTCAATAGATGGCTTCGAAATTGGAATAGATAATTTCTGGAACAGAGAATTGGCCGACTCACCACATTATTATCTGAGAAAAATAAGGCTGAAAGCCACTTCAAGGTACTTTGTCCCAAGAAAGTGGATCAGGCTGGGAGACTCCATAGTTATCAAGTCGAATAATGGGAAAATGCCTTCGAAAAGGGCATTGAAAATACTGCTGAAATTTACAGGTGCAAAGGCGATCTATCTGGACATCTCCAGAGTAAGAGGAGTAGAGAGGGTACCGGGCCTTCATCTCATTCATGGGAAATCACATGAGGTATTGCACCGTGAAAATGGTGTCCTGTTCAAATTCGATCCTCAGAAGGTTATGTTCTCGCCTGGGAACGTTAATGTCAGAGGGGTTCTCCGGAACAGGAACCTTGAGGGCAAGGCTGTTCTGGATATGTTCTCAGGGATAGGCTACTTTGCACTGCCTTGTGCAAAATATTCAGGAGCTAAAGTTGTCTACTGCAGCGAAATAAATCCTGTTTCCTACAGATATCTACTTCAAAATATCTCCTTAAACGGGTTGGAATCTAGGATCAAGGCGGTGAACTCAGATTGCCGCAATTCATGGGGCTCATTGAAGGCCGATCTCATAATTATGGGCCATTTTTCTTCCATGGATTTTCTTTCCAGTGCACTTTTCAGGTCCCACGAGGGTACGGAAATAGTAATGCATCTTCTTGCCCCAACGGGGGAAATTGATCAGATTCATAGAGAAATCACAGCAAGGGCACGGCACATGGGTTATATTCTGGATGTTTCAGATTCAAAGGTCGTGAAATCATACTCGCCACATAACTGGCACTATCAGGTAACTTTGAAGGTATTCAGGTGCCCAGAGGGAAAAGCATAAAGAACCAAGAAAGCATATTAATCAAATTTCATGGTGAATAAGGCAAATAAATCCAGCAGGTTCAGCAGGTTTAACAGAGCTGAAAGATACAATCACCCTGAGCCTAGTGGAAAGAAAATAAGAAAACTTGACATGAGAAAATCGGAAGAGTTCAACTTTATGCTTGGGAGAGCGGTAGAGGATCTCCCGGACAGTGTAAGGGGAGCTGTAATGGGGAGCATCTACTCCATTGCCTCCAAAAGAGGCATCAAGGAGGCAAGGGACTACATTCTAAAGAAGGAGGAAGAGGGGGCCTTTGACCAGGAGACAAAGAGAAAGCTCCTGGATTTAATTGCCAATTACAGCAGATCCAGATGAATGCAGTAGCACACAATCATTAAACATTTTACAGAATCAAAGTGAATTCTGCGACTCAGTTTTCCCTCCATCTAGTTAAATAACGTGCCATTGAGAAATATATTATAGTCTCTATGACAAATATGTAAAGCTCATTGATCATTGGCGGCGAAAGGCCAAAGGCCCACTGAGCGAGTACTGCCGCAGGCGTCACTGGTGTTGCAGAAAGAGCGTATAGTGCCCATTTTGGAATATACTCATAAGGATAGAATGTTGGAGGAAGCACAGTCATTATGACAGACATGATCCCTGCTATTCCCCATACGTTTCTCACGTGCTTTATACTGCTAGACACAATGAAAGAGATAGAAGATGTCCCAACAACCAGGAAACACATAATTCCTATAAGTGCCAGAACAGCTCCAAGGGTGAATATATGAAATATGGCACCAAGTATTGCATACAGTATGATCCCTGGAAGTGAGAATATCACATAACTAAGGGTCAGCCCTATCATGTAATCTGAAGGGGAGACCTTCGATGCAACATAGAGGTCCTGAAATCTTAATTGTAGCCTCATGAAAGCTGCATCTCCAGAACTGGAAAGTGCAACAGATGCTATGAGGCCAAGAAATCCACCCACAAGAGCGTAGTTGATGAGTGTTCCATGAGAGAGTATGGATACTATGAAAAGTAATGTGAGAGGGGCACTCATCGATGATATAATGTAGGATGGGCCCCTGAATATAACCCTGAAACCATATGACCATGCCAGCGAAACTATGAACCTAAGATTCAACTTCAACCCCCCTTGAGATGAACACGTCATCCAGGCTTATGGGTTTGATTGTGCATCCCTTTCCCAGATACTCTGAAGTCTCATCAGCAGTAACATATGAAATCCACATGGCCCCTATCTTAATTGCATCCGGAATCTCTGTGTGTGATTCCACGCGGACCTTTCCAGAAAAAGGTCTCAGAAGATCCTTTACCGTGCCACTTGCAGCTATGTTTCCATGTTCAAGAAGGAACACATGCTCAGAAAGATCCTGGGCCTCCTCCATATAGTGGGTTGTCAGGAAGATTTCTGACTCAATCTCCCG
>JAJZKL010000094.1 GCA_021804185.1 Thermoplasmata archaeon
ACATGAGCGAAAAATAAAGTTATCAGTCGACCATGTCGACGCCGAGGTCCTCATCACTTTCGCCGAGGAGTTTCCTGATATTTCTTGCTTCACTTCTCCCAGAAATCATGTACGGCGATTTGACACCAGTCAAGAGGACAAGCACCTTAATTTTATCGCCCATGTCCGGTTCGACACTGGCCCCCCATATGATCCTGGCATCACGGCCTATGCGCTTCTGGATTTCTGACATGGCTGTTTCAGCTTCGCTTACAGTCATGTTTGGGCCACCTATTACCCTTATCAGGCAGTTCTTAGCGTCAGATATGTCTGCCTCAACAAGAGGCGAGGTTATTGCGTCGTTAACTGCAGCAAGGACCCTGTTTCCTCCACCAGAAGCTTCGCCTATTCCTACCATTGCGACACCTCCGTCCTTCATGACGGTCTTTATATCGGCATAATCAAGATTGATTAAACCGGTTTTGGTTATAAGCTCCGTTATTCCCTTCATTGCTTCCGAAAGGATCGAATCGGCATACTGAAAAGCTTCCTGTATTGGTTTTTTAGGGACCTCCTTGAGAAGTTTGTCGTTTGGTATTACGATTACTGTATCCGAATACGCTGAGAGTTTTTCAAGGCCCGCGATTGCATTCTCCATTCTTATATGGCCTTCCGCAGAAAATGGAAGAGTTGTTATTGATATTACGAGCGCACCGGAATCCTTGGCCGATTTTGCAACTACTGGTGCTGAACCTGTTCCGGTTCCTCCGCCAAGTCCGCATGTAACAAAGGCAATGTCAGCTCTCTGCACAAGTTTCTGTATGTTCGGAAGGTCCTCCATGGCTGCTTCTTCCCCTATCTGTGGAATAGCCCCCGTTCCCAGACCTCTTGTTCTCTTTTTTCCTATTAGCATTCTGTGCTTTGATCGAATTGTAGTCAGATGGCTTGCATCAGTGTTTATCGCCACGAGATCTGCACCGACAACTCCTTCGCCGAAAAGACGGTTGATCGTGTTGGAACCGCCACCACCACATCCTATAATTTTAATTCGGACTCTTAGCCTGTTGGCTATTTCCATTATCTCCCGATCTTCAGGAGATAGAAAATCCGTGACCTCATGAACCGTTTCCAGGCGTACTGGTTCTGAATTCTGCATTGCGGATTTGTAAAGAAGGTCTACTATGTCTCCCATATGTCTGATAAGATAATGATAACATTATATAATTTTTTTGTTTCAAGACTTATTCAATTATTGGCTGCATGCGATATGTAAAAATGTCAACTATTGTCAGACAAATTGGGTTGTACTTTGTTTCCTGCTAATAGTATGATGGGGATCGGAAGCAGGGATATTACCCCGGAAACGAGGAAACCAAGCGTAGTTGCCATATTGAATCTATCGACATAGCTAAGAATCTCTGATGTACGGATTCCAAAAAATATGGAGTTGACTATGGAATTAGGCACATAAGCAGATATAAGAAGAAATACCATCGTGAGCCCGAATACAGTCCCCAGATTAACCATCAGCGTGCGTATGCCTGCGGTTTCACCTCTCTTTGCTGCTCCGACCGACAGCATAATTATGGTGCTGTTTGGGGTGTAAAACATGCCGCTACCGGCTCCTGCAACCATCATCGCGATTGACATTGGGAAGTACCCCTGCCCGGCACCTATGATAAGTCCGAGAGCAATAGAACCAACCCCAGTCAGTAGAAGCCCCAATGTTTCCAGGATGAGGTCTGATGCTTTTTCCCTAAGGTACCCGGATAAAAAGCTGAAGATTCCCATGATGCCTGCAAATGGTATCATGAGCATTCCAGTATAAAGGGGAGAATATCCAAGAGGGCCCTGGAAATAAAGAGTTAGGATGAGGAGCATGGAGAATCTTGAGATTGATCCTCCAACCAGTGCTATAATAGAGGCACTTAGAATTTTGCTCCTGAGTATCTCAGTATCAATTATTGGCCTTTTGGAACCAATCTCCTGAACTACGAACAAAAAGAAGAACGAAAGCATGGCTATGAGAAGAACAGAAAAAGCTGTTGAAAATAGAGTAAGTCCCGGCAGGAGGGTCATGAAAACTATTGTTGTTATAACTGTCGCGGACATAAGAAAGGCGCCTGCCGTATCTATTTGGCCGGTTTTATTCCCCGGTATGTCTTTTATGGTCCCTGTGGAAAAAATGAAACCGAAGATCGAAATCGGAATATTGAAGAGAAATATAGCCCGCCAGGTTAAATCGGTGAGAATGCCACCTATCAAGGGTCCTATGGAGGTTCCGAGTGCAACGACAGCAGCGTTTATCCCCATGGCCTTTCTGAGTTCCATGGTTCTGAAAGTGTCGGTGATTATTGCCAGACTGTTTGAAAAGAGAAAAGCTCCGCCGATTCCTTGGACAACTCTCCCGATCAGCAACATTGTCCCGTATAGTGAGGCTGCCGAGATAACAGATCCTATGAAGAATATGAGGTAGCCGGCTGAATACAGCTTTTTCCTACCGACAATGTCTGAATATTTTCCAAGAATCGGCGTCAGAACTGTGAGCGAAAGGGCATAGGCAACTATTATCCAGATGGCAATGAAGAATGAGGTTTTGAGTTCGACAATTATGGTTGGTATGGCAATTAGGAGTGATGAGGTATTCACAACGGAAAGGAATGTTCCGGTACCAGTTACAGATATTATTTTCCTGCCGTAGCTATCCAAATTTTTCTCCTGATGCGCTCCGTCGATCGAAATGGACAGTAAAATAAAGGCTTAAATTATTACCATCTTAATGGATGAGAAAAGGCAGAAACTTTCAAAAGTCCTACTTGAAACCGGCGCTGTGAAGTTTGGTGATTTCCTGCTTACTTCAGGCAAGAGATCATCGTATTATGTCGATATAAAGAATACTGCCACGGATCCAGCCACACTCAGTCTTATCGCGGACATGTTCACAGGGATGCTTAAGGGGAAAAAGATTGCAGGTGTGGAGCTTGGTGCAGTTCCTTTATTGGTAGCTACTGCGCTTAAAGCTGGGATACCTTATGTGATCATAAGAAAAGAGAGAAAACACGGAACAGGGAAGCTGACAATAGGTGAATTTGGAGAGGAGGATATAGACATCATCGAAGATGTTGTGACTACTGGGAACTCCATCCTGAAAGCTGTCAATTATTTGAGAGAAAATGGCGCCAGGGTTTCCAG
Source organism: Thermoplasmata archaeon (assembly GCA_021804185.1). The sequence continues at coordinate 3,172 of JAJZKL010000094.1, forward strand.
AGCTTTTTGCGTTGTTGACAGAGAAGAGGGCGGCAAGGAACTCCTGAGAGAAAACGGCGTAGATCTCCGCTCGATTCTAACTATATCCGAACTTGGTTCACGATAAGATATCATCTATTCTTCCAAGTTCAATTGGTGTAGTATCTTTTCCTACCAGTACGCCCTTGCTGTTGGCTACTATTGACGCCCCGACATACATACTGCCGAAATTTGCGGTTCCTGCTTTTACGGGGACCTTGAAGAATTCGGAAAGCGACCTTATTTCATCTTCATCAGCTTCTGGAGTAACAAGCATCCCTTTTTGCGTTAAAACGGCTGCACTTCCAACGGTTTTGATGCCACCTATTGTTCCTTTTATTACTTCGACTCCAAGCGCATCTTCGATCTTCTTCTGTGAGGAAACGGTGTAGGACTTGTGAATCATAGCTGCTCTGTCACTGGTTATGATATCGTTTCCAATGGCATTTATCCTGTCTTTCAGGAACAGGATATTCCTGTCAGGAAGTGATTTTGAAAAATCCAGATCAGATCCGTTCTTCGGAACAATCGCACCCTTTGAGTTCAGAACCATTAATGATCCTATAAGACTAGAATTGTCTATGAAAATTTTTTCCACAGATGCCTGCAAGCCATCGGACACCACCTGCAACACTTCGTCTTCTACGTTACCTGGTAGAAAGACTACATCCTCCCACGCTCTGGCATACACACCGATGAAATTGCTTTTTAAAATTGATATTTTTTTAATCATAGATTCAGGGCAGGATAACTTCAGCTGAGCCATCCTGCAATTTCAATACCTTAACGGTGAGCTTAGACTGAGTATTATATCTTCCCTTGCTCCAGACAAGTTCGTTAACCCTGTTGTCAATCCATATTTTGGATTTGTCAACCTTTGTATTTCTGGAAACAAAATCCCTAATTATTTCGATCGCAGTATCAGCGCTTCTGGAAATAGATGATTTCTTCATGCCCCTCAGCGGCACATTCAAAAGAAGCTCATTTGTAAGTTCGTTTTCAACCATAATTCTTCACCTAAAGCTTAAGATTATTCCTTCTCCAGTTTCTTCTTCTTGGATTGGTGGTAACACGCCTTGCTGTTTTTACCATTACCCATCCAGGCACTCTTCTATTTTCCTTAATTTTCCTCATGAGCCTGATTTTCCGACCCAGTTCTTTATTTCTGCTCATTATTTATCTCCTCTCAATCTTTGTTTCTCTTTTGCTTTCTGTTAATTTGGCAAGTACATCCCTGATGTCCACATCTGTCAGCAGACGGTTAATTCTTCCCATAGAGGCAAGCTGAATAAGCTGATTCTCAACATTCTCAGCCAAGTCCGGCCGTACCAGTCTGACATTTGCGAGCCTTTCTCTGGCATCCGGAGCAAGTATCTGACGTAGAATCTGCTGTTTTCTGGCTTTTTCTGTTTCCTGCGCCCTCCTCTGTTCTTCAGATTCTCTCTGCTCATCGACGCCTCTCTGCATCTCGAGCATTTTTCTCCGTCTGAGCTCTTCAAGTTCGTCTTCGCCAACCATTTCCTATCACTTACAGATATTTCTCTAGTGAGGGATCTGACTGAACAAGGGTCTTCATGACCTCCTTGGACGCCTTGTCAAGAATAGATGTGCCCTGAGGAGATACTGATCTGCCTTTCCGGTCTTTCTTGACATAGCCGAGTTTCTCAAGGGTTACAAGCATGTGTCTCACTATTGCCCTGCTTCCCTTTCCGGGGTGGTATTTCTGTGAACCTCTGTCAACCCTTCCGCCGTATTCTTCGCTGAGCCTGGATATACCTATGGGACCCTTGACATACACTTTCCTAAGGGTTGAGGCTAATCTCTTGTAAAACCAGTCGGGATCTTCCCAAGCTTTTTCCTTGTGGATTCCTGCTTTAGCGTAATTTGTCCACTCCGGGACCTCCAATCTTTTATCCTCCTTGAATGCTTCAGTCAAATTCTTCAGGAGCAACTCTGGGGGTACTTTCTTAACGTCTACCATTGATCATCACGAATAGGGGTAGATTTATAAACTGCTTATAACATTTTCTGGAGTTGGTGAAATTGCTCGCACATCCATGGCTACATTGTTTTATTTACCAGGTTCATAACCACAAAAAGCGCACCGAGATTCAGCGCCAGATCTGACAGGTAAAATGATAAAGGATGGGAAAACGGAACCTGTACGGCGAATATTGAGATGATCGTGGATGCAACTGCAGGAACTGCAGTGAACCCTGCGGTGATAGCAAACAGAATCAGGAGAGCCATATTTCCTCCAAACGAATAAAAATTTATGGTTGTAGAACCTTTAGGCACCTTTTTCATGAGTCTCCTTAAATTAAAGAGAGAAGTGTAGGAATAGGCAACAATCAGGTTAGCAGGAAGAAGAAAAAGGATCAGTGAATCCACATTGTTCTTAAAAAGAAAAATCGTAGAAATAGGTATAACTATTATGCTGAATATAACCGTGCCAACGTAATTCTTGGAATATATTATATCGCGGAGAGTAAGCGGGAGAGACTGAAGTACACTGATGCCATTTCCTTCAGAGATAA
>JAJZKL010000095.1 GCA_021804185.1 Thermoplasmata archaeon
TCAGCCCTTTACGGGCAATAGGACTTCTTATAGAAGGGATTTGTTTCTGATTCGTTTTAAGATATTCGATTACAATTGGTAAAGGATGGGTGTGGGGTCACTTAATTATTTAAGCGGATATAACCCATACATGTTTACACACACTTGTAGATTACTATAGTAAGCTTTAACTAATTATGATTAATTACATGAACATGGAGACAACCATTCAGATAAAAAAGGATCTTAAAGATAGACTAAACACTCTAAGATTATACCCGAATGAGTCCTACGACTCTGTGATAAGGAGGCTATCTGAACTTGCAGAAGACGAGGAACCTCTTTCCAAAGAAACTATTCAAAGGATAGAAATGTCTCTGAAGGATATCAAGGAAGGGAAAGTTTACTCTACAGACGAAGTGAAAAAGAGGCTAAAGATTGCCTGATTACGATGTCAAGTGGACTGAATCATCAGTCAGGGCCTTGGAGGAATTGGACAAAGCTGACTCAGTTAGAATCCTGGAGAAAATGGAGGCTGTCAGCAAGGCTCCATTTCATTATGTAAAGCGACTGAAAGGGGTTCCGCTTTACAGTTTAAGAATCGGAAAATACAGGGTGATCATGAGCATAGAAAGAGAACGTCTTGTGATCCTAGTAGTTGATATCGGGAACAGAAAGAATATTTATGACGATTTATGAGGTCAGGGCTTAAGCATTCAGACAGGTTTTGACATCCTGGCCCATGTTTTATAAAACTCTTCTGGTAGTCCCAAGACCTTTACAAATCCGCTTTTCTCGTAAAATGCAATAGCCTGTTTGTTAATCCGTGGCGTATCTACGACAACGGCTTTCAAATGATCCTTTGGAATCCCGCTCAACAAAAAGCTACCGATACCTCTTCTTCTGTAATGATAATCGACCACAATTTCTTCGATATAGAATTCCCCTGGTGAACAGCCATGTTCAGAAAGAACTTCACTTTTGCTGCTTCCAGCCATCCATCCCGCGATTTCTGAATTGATCTGAGCGACCAAGCACAGGTATATGTCCTCGTTCAAATAATCCTTGACAATACCTCTTTCGATGATCAATTGTGAATTCTTAGAGGAAGATTTGTTAACCCTCAGATACAGACTCAGTGATTTTTCCAGCATAACGAACATACTTTCAATGTCTGCTTCTACAGGCTTCCTCAACAAAAGACTTGAGTCCATTATTCTCTATATGTTGTCTTAGCAGATTAAAGAATTACTCCATAAATTTCTCGTGAGATCCTGCGGAATCAAGTGAAAAAGGATAGGTAGGGATTCGAACCCTAATAGATGGGATCTGCAGTCCCACGCATAACCGCTCTGCCACCTATCCAAGTATCCCTGTTATCATTTTCTGCACTTTAAATTTTGCAGGTTTTTTTGGCTTGGGAGAAATTTAGCAACTCTATTATTTCATGTTATTATTGGTCAGAAAGCCAAAATGAAGTGCGATGTTCAATGCTCGAGGTATCTATGCTTTGTTGACTCCGTAGATGATATTAAACTGCAATCCCTGAAATCAAAAGGCCTATTTAATCTAATAATAAGGAAACATTCTGAGTCCATTGAACTCGACTTCAGATACCAAGGAGATTTGGGAAACTCAGGAATCTTATCTTTAATTGGAAAATGTGATTTACTAAAGGTTGAGGACGACTTTTCTTCTCTTTCTTCCTCTGAAATTCTATTCAAAACTAATGAACTGATCAAAGAAGAAAGGTACTGGGAATGTCACAATTATCTCGAAGAACTCTGGAAAAGATATTCTGGGCACAAGAAGCGGATGATTCACGACTTAATCGGCTTAATAGTCTCTCAGATCAAATGGCAAATGGATCAGTGGGAAGTGGGTAAGAGGGTGTACGAACGTTCCTACAAAGCTTTAAAGATGCACACACTACCCGCATTATCCCTGCAACTTCCATCGGAATTCAGATATCCTCTCAAAATTTCCTTGGATGTTATTTCCTCATCCCTTGAAAATTGATTATCTTAGCAGTTTCCAGTACACAGAATGCTATCCATCATGTAAGGTTATTATAATTAGGAGCTATGAATCATAGAATGAGCCATATCAGTGAGATCAGCACCGATTCCTTGGATGGAAAGGAAGTATCAGTCCGCGGATGGGTATACAGAATCCGTAGCAGTGGCAAGCTTACTTTTATTGTCCTCAGAGATTCAACCGGAATAATTCAGATGCTTTCAAGCACCAGGTCTTTGAGTGAGGAACAGCACAAGGAACTTTCTGCACTTACCATAGAAAGCAGTCTCGAGGCAACAGGCATCCTTCATAAGGACCAGAGGGCAGCAACGGGTTATGAGATCGAGATCAAGAATTTCAAAGTGTACCAGAGAAACGACAACTTTCCCGTTTCCAAGGATCTCGGGGAAGAATTCATGCTGGATAACAGGCACCTCTGGTTGAGGAGCAGGGAATTCACTGCAATGATGAAAATCCGTTCAACAGTATTCAACGCATTTGCTGATTTCTACAACAAGAATGGATATTATCAGGTCCAGCCTCCTATCATGGTCTCCACTGCAACTGAAGGTGGCTCAACACTATTCAAGGTTCCATTCTTTGGGGAAGAGGTCTCTCTCTCCCAGAGTTCTCAATTCTACCTCGAGACCTTCATTTTCAGCCTGGAAAAGGTATATACAATATCCCCAAGTTTCAGAGCTGAAAAATCAAGGACTTTCAGGCACCTCACGGAATACTGGCATGCAGAGGCCGAAGTGGCCTGGATACACAATGAGGAAATGATGGAAATCGAGGAGAAAATGATTGAATACATCGTGGAACAAGTTGTGGAGCATCACGAGGAAGAGCTCAAAATTCTTGGAAGGGACATCGAACTATTGAAGAAGATTAAAGCGCCATTCCCAAGGATAAGGTATTCTAAGCTCATGGAGATGGCAAAGAAAGAATGGGGACTTGACCTCAAATATGGTGATGACCTGGGCGCCGATGAGGAAAGGGCAATAACAGTTCACTTCGATAAACCGGTGTTTGTAACTCATTTCCCCACCGAGCTGAAGACGTTCTACCATCTTCCGGATCCAGAAAATCCCTCAGAAATCCTATGCCATGATCTACTGGCGCCTGAAGGATACGGTGAGATCATTGGTGGAGGCGAAAGGATCTGGGACCTTGCTCAGCTGGAGAAGAGAATGGAAGAATACAACTTACCTAAGGATGACTACTACTGGTATCTTGACCTGAGGAAGTATGGAAGCGTTCCGCACAGCGGTTTTGGTCTCGGCCTTGACAGGTTGTGCATGTGGATCATGAAGCTTTCAAACATAAAAGAAGCCATCCCATATCCAAGGACTGTCAGAAGAACCAGACCGTGATTGGCTAAAATAGAAGCCAATTTTAATAATTTATATAAACGAGAAAGCATTTATTGGGGGTTGAACCGGTCTTTTCTCCTTATCGGCCTGGCTTTCCTTATTCTTGGAATTATAGCATTGGTGCTTAACAGGCTGATCAGTGGTGTCATTGCCCTGGTTATTGGATTTGCATTTACCGCTTACACATTGTTCATACCCAGTGAGAAGCAGATATCGAAAACGGTACAGAAAGGAATGGCTTCGGCGCTTATTGATCTCGCGCAGAAGAAAATCAACAACGGTAGCCTTCATGCAGACATTGGAAAATTCAGGGAGATTATTGGCAGGATGGAACCTATCCTTCCAAAAATTTCTGCAATGCCGGAAATAGGTTACGACAGCCTTTACATTCATTTCTCAAAGGAGACTGAAGCAGAGGACATGATTGCAAGGCTCAAAGAAATGGAGCTCAATGTAAATGTTGTGCAGAACAAGACAGACTGGGCAGTGAAGATAGAGATATCATGATTTCCATTCAAATGTTTGCTGGAAACATTCTTAATTTACCCGCAGATTATGCATCATGAACAACTTCCTGGCTGCATTGAACGGTGAGCCGCATGATTTTACCCCGATCTGGTTCATGAGGCAGGCAGGGCGCTACCTGAAGGGTTACAGGGAGTTAAGAACCAAACACAGCATCAAAGAAATATGCAAGGACCCGGACCTCACAGTAAAGGTTACTTCAGAGCCTATTGGATTGCTTGGCGTAGACGCGGGCATTATTTTCTCAGATATCACAATTCCACTGGAGGCAATGGGGTTTCGTCTCGATTTCATTGAAAACGTCGGTCCAGTGATTTCAAATCCATTAAATACAAATAAAGAACTTGCAGGGATTTCAGATTTTTCCGTCTCAGAAATGCAATATGGTACTTTTGAGGCAATCAAGAAATTTAAGGAGGAATTCCCGGAGGTGCCAATTATAGGTTTCTCTGGCGGCCCTCTGACCATAGCCTCCTATCTCACGCTGGGGCGTCCTGACAGAGACCTGTCTGCAACCAGAACCCTCCTTTACCGTGATGACAAGGCTATGATGAAGCTCATGCAAATGATAAGGGAAATGGTCATTTCAAATTGCAGGCAGCAAGTAAAATCCGGGGCAGATGCCATTCAAATTTTTGACAGCTGGGCGGGTTTTCTGCCACCTTCTTTCTTTCCCTGGTACAGGGAAAAGTTCCTCAATGAGATAACGGCAGAACTAACCGGGCTAACGAAGACTATTTATTTCAGCACGCAGACCGGTGGAGTGCTTGAGGAGTTGTCCATGGCAGGATTTGATTATCTCAGCCTGGACTGGAGAGTCAACCTTCCCCTGGAATCCAACATACTCGATTCAGACATTGGCCTTCAGGGGAACCTTGATCCAGTCATGGCGTCCAGGGCTCCGAATTTGGCAATAAGTGAATCACGTATACTATCAGAAAAGATGAGTGGGAAGAGTAATTACATATTCAATCTCGGGCATGGGGTGCTTCCGGATACCAATCCTGAGACACTAAAGGAAATTGTAAGAACTGTACACCAATCAGGGGGAAACAGATGATCACAGTTATTTTAATGGCTTATGGGAGCCCCACAAGGATGGAAGATGTCGCTCCCTACCTGGAAGGAATATATGAAGGAAGGCCTGTGCCTGAGTACGCCATGAAGGAAAATACAGAGAAATATGCAATGGCAAATGGCATCTCTCCTTCAAATGCCATAGTAGACATGATAGTTGATAAACTTAAAACGGGGCTTTCCAAATATGGGGATTTTGAGGTGATTCTTGGCAACAAACACTGGAAACCATCCCTTAAGGATGCACTCCTTATGGCAAAGCACTCGGGTTCAGAGAAAATTATTGCAATTCCGCTCTTCCCTTTCCAGTCGACCAATGTTAAAAACTCTTATCTGGAACCATCGCTGGAAGCAATGAAGGAAATGTCTTACAATGCTGAAATCAGTCTGGTGAACGGGTTTGATCTTGAATTGTTGTCTGAAGTCTGGACAAGCCTGATGAAGCAATACCCCATTGATGAGGAAACGGCACTGCTTTTTGATGCACATAGCCTCCCCCTTTTCAGGGGCACTGAAAATGCATATGACCATGACTTCAGAAAAACCTCGGAGCTGATTGCATCCAGGCTTGGCGTGAAAGAGTACTTTGTAGGGTACCAGAGTCGGGGGAAATATGGGAATGCCTGGCTTGAACCATCAATCTACGATTTGCTTGGCAAGATCGGGGAAAGCAGATACAGTGAAGTACTGGCCGTCCCCATAGGTTTCATATATGAGCATCTTGAGAT
>JAJZKL010000096.1 GCA_021804185.1 Thermoplasmata archaeon
CCTGCCGAACTTCGGCTTAATATATCTACGCCGATATTTTTAGTAAGTATGTGAATGATTTGCCCCTACAGGCGTCTGACATGGAGACTGTTGAGTGACCATAATCACACAAGGCTTTGCGTGAGTGAAACTGACCGCCTCTTGCCATGTGTTATTAATATATTCGCTTCGGTGCAACGTTTGCACCTTAGGTAAGGTTATAATTGAAATTGGTATTACTTAAGTGGTGATATTATGGCAGTATATTTAGGACAGAAAGCACCAGATTTTACGGCAAATACAACGAAGGGGCCAGTGAGCCTGTCGGATTACAAGGGCAAGTGGGTTCTGCTCTTCTCCCATCCTGCAGACTTCACGCCAGTTTGTACAACGGAATTCATGGGATTTTCAGAAAGATATGAGGAATTCAAGAAACTGGGAGTCGAACTTCTGGGACTGAGTGTTGACAGCATTTATAGCCATATAGCGTGGCTCAGGGACATAAAGGAGCATTATGGCATTGAGGTACCCTTCCCGCTCATAGCTGACCTGGACAAGGAAGTTGCAAGGGCCTACAACATGATAGATGAGAAAACCGGCACAACAGTAAGAGGGGTTTTCATAATAGACCCTGACCAGAAAGTCAGGTGGATGATCTATTACCCCGCTGAGGTCGGAAGGAACATCTCTGAAATTCTGCGGGTTGTTAAAGCGTTCCAGTTTAACTGGAAGAACAAGCTTGCTACGCCTGTTAACTGGGAGCCGGGCCAGCCTGGAATAGCTGGTGCACCTTCTACGCTTGATGATAGCTTCAAGCGTGACAAGGACGGATCGGAGAGATGGTATCTCAAGAGAGTCAACGCATAGGTAGATTTTCTTGACAGAATGCGTGATGTACAACATCAGTCTGGATGGGTTCCACCCATCAACAATTTGTGTAGAGCTTTCAAATCTCCAACCCTCGCTGCATGAAGCTTCTGAACTCCTTTTGAGTGAGTACCCTGAGGAAACAGTTTCAGATTTTATTGAAAAATTTGCCAGGACTACCGAGATAATGCCGGATGACAAGACCGTTGGCTTCGTGATAGTGAACAGGAAGAGCAATGTGATATCAATTTCAGCTACTAGAATACCTGAGGATACCCGAAAGGCAATCACGGAGATATTGAACGGTTACAAGAACGTCGGGATAAACGTTGAAATAGACATTGATTGATAGTTCAGACTAGCTGGGAAATTGTGGTATCCTTCCAACCGGAGGAGGGTTGGAATTCACGCTCACAAATGTTAAATAAGTGACGGGTATACTATTTTTAATGTTTGACTCACCAATAGACTGGCTTATCATAGTTGTCGTGATCCTTGTTTTGTTCGGGAGCACAAGAAAAATACCAGACCTTGCCAGGAACATAGGAAAGGCCTCCGGAGAATTCAAGCGGGGACAGATGGAGATCGAGAAGGAAATAAAGAATGCTATGAACGCACCTGTTGCTACTCCAACAGCCTCGACCGGGGTTGACTATTTCCAGGTGGCTAAGTCTCTCGGTATTGATACACAGAACAAGAACGAAAAGCAAGTAAAAGACGAAATAGCAGACAAGCTTAAAAGTGGACAATGAGCGATGATACGTTCATTTCCAACAGTTTAAAGCACATAGAGGAACTAAGGGGAAGGCTTATTCGCGTTCTTATCCCGTTTGGAATCTTTTTTGTGTTTTTTGTTGGACTGCGCATTGATTTTTTGCATTTATTCGGCACCACCATACCTTTTGTTGCAATCGATCCGTACCACAACATAGGTGCACAGTTCACACAGATGCTGGAGGCACATGTGTTGCCCTCCTCCACCCAGCTTATAATCGTGAAACCAACGGATGCGGTGGTTGCAGATTTCTATGTCTGCATGTTCCTCTCGCTCATATTCACCATGCCTATCCTTGTATACGAGGTTGCAGCCTTCATTGGACCGGCTCTCAAGTCAAGCGAAAAAGCTCTCATCCGTGTGACGCTGATTCCAGCCACACTCCTCTTTATAACGGGCGCAGTGGTGGGAATCTGGTTCATATCACCGGTGCTGTTCAGGATTTTTTTCCTGTTTGACGTTGGCCTGGGAGCTCAGCCTACCACAAGCATCCTGAATTTCATCTCATTCCTTCTGATATACGTGGCAGCGTTCGGGATTTCCTTTGAGATTCCGGTTTTCATGGTGGGCCTCACAAGAATAGGAGTTGTCAAGTACGAAGTTTGGAGAAAGAACTGGAGATACGCAATCATAGGATCGCTGATTTTCGGCATGATCTTCTCTCCCGGGGTAACTGGTTTCACCATGGTTGTAATAGCGGTTCCAATGATAATATTGTACTTTGGCGGTATGTACTTTGCCAGGAGAACCGAAAGAAAGAATTTTGTGGATCAGTCAGAGAGTGTCTCTGAAGGCCTCTAATTCCTTGAGCTTTATCTTCTCGAGATCGTAGAAGTCAAGGAAAAGGCGATCCATGTTTGTACCCTGGGAAAATTTCATGTTTTCTCTCTTGTAGTATGACAGGATGCCAAGGTTCATTTTTCTAATATGTTCAACGCCGGAACTCAGCCAGTTTTCTCCATCTATGATACCCGCAAGCATTCCAATGCCCAGGGCAGTTTCGGCATCAAAGATCTCCCCAGTCATCAGCCTGTTGTATACACCTCTGCCGTAGTTTTCCTGCACCGTGGAAATAACGCCGGTCATGGAAGGCAACCCATAGTTTATATCCGGAATCCCGAATCTGCTCCTTCCTGTTGCCAGTATCATGTCGCATGAAAGTGCAATCTCGAGCCCCATGCCAAGGGCGTAGCCATTTACCACTGAGAACACGGGTAAATCCATGGAAGATATCATTCTCGATATGGTGAATCCCATATCGTACACGTTCCTGACATGATCGCGCTCGCGTATTCTCTTGCACGATCCGTCGTAGCCGTATGAAAATGCTGCATTCCCGGCACCAGCGATCACGATTGAATCAACCTCGTCTCCGACTGAGGTGAGAGCACCTATAACGGCCTGCAGGGATTCAACGTCCAGTATATTCTTCGGCGTGTTGGAAAGGGTCAAAACCATGGTTTTGCCCATGTGGTCAAGAAATACCTTCCTCTTTCCATTTATATCAGTAGGCATGATCAGTACATTGTCAGGTTGTATTTTTTATCAGCGATTTCATAGTCTGACCTGTTCTTGATACCAAGAAGCTCGGTAATTTTGGTCATTTCTGCCGTGTGATCCTCGTATAATTCCCTTCCAAGAGCCAACCTTGCCTTGCTATCATCAAACATGACCTGTTCTCCATATCTTCTGAGGCAATGGATGCATTCCGCGGCCGATTCCTCGTCCTTTGCGTCTTCAAAGCATTTCATGAATGCAGAACTCACCTGTCATCACTCCGCTTCGAGTTAAACGCAGGCAGGTGTATGTTGTACCTGTCAATGAAATAGTACAGGTAGTATACCATTGTGTTAACAAAGTCATCCCAGTGGTCGACGAACCTGAAGTTCCCTGATACCGCTGCAGAATTCAGGTCCTTCCGGAGATCTTCAACGCTCTTCTTTCCGGAAAGGACGAATTCGAGTCCCTCAAGCATTCTGATATATGCGTCAAAATTCCTGGCTGGATCTATCTTGCTTTCTGCCTTCAGCTTGAGTATTCTTTTCCTTATCTGCGACTGGGTGTCTCTGAGGTCTCCCATGGCCAGAGCACTCATTATTATCCCATAGTCAGTTTCACCATTCACCTCAAATCCCTCCCATTGTTGCAAAGAGCCCAGGGGCGATGCCGTTCAGTGTCGGAAGCAGGTAAAAGAAGAAGAACAGAGCGACCATTATTACGGCAGACGCTATGACTGGAGCTTTGGAGTATGCGGTCAGGTTGAAATGATCCTCTTCGGTAGGTTCCTTCCAGAACATGAACATTATTACCCTGAAATAATAGAACACTGAAATCGCGCTATTGAGTATCGCTATTACCGCAAGCCACCAGAGGTTACCCTCTATCAGCGAGAGGAAAAGATAATACTTTGCCGTGAACCCGCCCGTGAATGGTATGCCGGCAAGCCCCATCAGAAGTATTGCGAAGCTCAGTGCGGTAACGGGAGACTTCCTTGCAAGTCCGGCTACGTCGCTCACAGACACACTTTCCCTGTTAACCAGGTTCATGGCGAGGAACGAACCTCCCTTCATGAAAATGTAAACAAGGGAATAGAACATCCCGGCTGCGATTGCTACGTAGGCAACGTTTCCTATGCCCGTGTAGCCTACAAGCGCTATGACAAGAATAAGATAGCCTGCCTGGGCGACGCTTGAGTAAGCAAGAAGACGCTTTAGATTATTCTGTGAGAGCGCTGCCAAATTGGCGTATGTCATGGAGAACACTGAAAGTATTACGAACAGGAGGAAGATGTCATGATAATCGCCTGCAAATCCAACAAGGAATATCTTGATCAGAATCATGAATGCAAGGATCTTGGTGCCGGTTGACAGGAATGCGGATACACTGTTCTCGGTACCGTCGTAAGCATCAATTGCCCACTGGTGCATGGGGAAGATCGCCAGCTTGAATCCAAAACCGATGAGAAGGAAGATCAGTGCAATGAGCATGGCCGGTGAAGATGATATGACCTCGCTGGTCAGGCTGAAAGTCCCGGTAGCTGTGTAAAAAAATGAGAGCCCGAAAACTGTGAACGCAGTTCCAATGGTTCCTGTGAAGAAATACTTGGCAGATGCCTCCAGATGTCTCTTCTGCTTGCCATACCCCGCAAGCACGTATGTCCCCAGACTCACTGCCTCAAAGGCTACGAATATTATTATCAGGTTATAACTGAAAGCCGATACGAGCATTCCTATAAGCACAAACAGAAGTGTGGCATAGAAGATTTCGGGCTTGGACTTCAGCCCCCTGATTGCAGGGAAAATTATGTAAAGCACCGAAATTATGAGTATGACTGCAAAGAACATCGTGAATCTATTGAACAGGAGTGCATTGTTCCCGACAACGACTTCATCATATGGATCGAGAAGTATCATTATCATTGAGATCAGGACAGCTGCGAATGTGATCCCCGCAAAAACTTTCCTGTCTATGTTCCTTATACCGAGTGCCAGCATGACAAATGCGACAATGCCAAGGAAAATAAGCGGATAATAATAGAGCGATGCCTGTGATGCAGCGTGCAGCGTGTATGTGATGCTTGAAAATATGTTCATATAATTCCTCCAACGTAAGCGCTAATTATTCCAAATATCAGGTTTGGATAGACCCCAAGAACAAAGATTACGAGAGTAACTGATGCAAGTATGGCAATTTCACTCCGAGAAGCATCCTTGATTTTTCCCAGGTTCTCATTGTAAGCACCATAAAGGGATCGCTGTGCAGTCCAGATATGATATGACGCCGTTATTATCATTGCAAGTATAACAAAGAATATCAGCCACCCCACTGTCTGGAACATTCCAACCACAATGGAAAATTCACCGATGAAACCCGCAAGCCCGGGCAATCCCAGTGATGCCAGGAAACCGGCAAGAAGGAATGAGGAGAGCCATGGCATTTCCCTGTGGACTCCTCCCATCTGGTAGATGTTCTCCTTGCCTGTATTTTCGGTTATGAAATACAGAACTGAGAAGATGAGAGCCATTATTATCCCGTGCGCCACGATCTGGAAAATGCCCCCGGATA
>JAJZKL010000097.1 GCA_021804185.1 Thermoplasmata archaeon
CTTTCATGATTCCGAACTGTGGATGTCGAAGGTGTTGGCGAACTCATGAAGATGGCAGTGGAGAGAGGGAGGAAGGGAAACAAAAGCCTGGAAATTGGCATATGTGGAGAGCAGGGAGGAGACCCTGAAACAATAGAGTTCTGTCATAAAATTGGTCTTGATTATGTTTCCGCCTCCCCATACAGGATTCCGATTGCAAGATTGTCAGCTGCGCGGGCAGCTTTGAAGGATAAGAAGAAATAATTAAAATAATTTAATTTTCTTCAATTTCCCTTAGTATATCGCATCCACGATCGGAAAGGAATGTATCGATCTCCATTGTCCTCAGCACATTCAGCTCATTTTTATCGTTTATTGTCCAGGGAATAATTTTTTTCCCCAGTTTGTTAAGTCCACTATATTCTGGATAATTTAGCAGGGAGAACTGCGGCAGGATGCAGTCTATAAATCCCGGTACCTTGGATTTCAACATACTATCCAGCATTATTCTGGTTTCCTCAGCCACATCCAGTCCCGTTCTATAATTAAGGTTCATCTCCTTCATTTCCCTAATGGCCACAACATCAAAGGAGATCAGGATCAGGTTCTCCTTGCTGAAATTTTGTAGAGTGTTGTGAAGAACCGCCTCCAGACCTTCATTTATCCTGTTCCCAAATTCGTCCCTTGTCTTTAGTTCTATGAATATCTTCATGTCCTGAAATTTCTTCAGTACATCGCTAAGCAAGGGAATCTTCTGATCACTCCCCATGAGATCGAGTCGAGAAAGTTCGGAGAACGAATAATCACTGACAGACCCTTCAGCGCCTGTCACTCTTTTTAGCGTGGAATCATGAAAGACAACAATTCTGCTATCTCGTGTAATCTGAACATCCAGTTCTATGCCAAACAAACCACAGTTTTTTTGCCTGCTGAAACGACTCCATGCTGTTTTCAGGATAAGAAACAGGCACTCCCCTATGACCAACGATGTTGAAGTCCATCTCAACCTAAATTCGAATACACTTAAAACATTTTATCCTGACTGGCTATTTCCCAAGCATGCAAGATGTCATTATTCCTCATTTCAACAGGCAGTCAAGAGAGGATTGGATAAGGACTCAGGATGGGAATATTTTTGATGTTGCCATAATAGGTGGGGGGATCACCGGGGCGGGTGTTGCCAATATTCTTTCCCAGAATGGCATAAAAGTCATCTTACTTGAACAAAATGATTTTGGTTCTGGAACAAGTTCTGGATCTTCCAAACTCATACATGGTGGATTGAGATATCTTGCAGAATTAAGGTTCCGTGAAGTGAAAATATTACTAAAAGAAAGAGATTATCTTGCAAAAAATACTGATATCGTAAAATATATGAATTTCAGGATCCTTATTGATCCGTACTCGTGGAAGAAGTGGACCATGAGAACTGGACTTTTTATCTACAATATTCTTAGCAGACGGATAAAAGTACCGAAGATGAAGAAAAATAATGGAGAATACGGAAAAGAAGTCAGGGGGTATTTCACCTACAGGGATGCTTTCTCTGATGACTGCAGACTGACCATATATAACATTGCATCCTCTGTGAGGCACGAAGCGAAATGCCTCAATTACTGTGAAGTTCAGACAGTCAGCCTCGTGGGAAATGGTGTTGAACTTGGTGTTCTGGATAAAGCAGGAAACAGAAAATTCAATGTTAGGGCAGGAATATGCATAAATGCTGCTGGCCCATGGTCCGGTAATGTTTATAAGAATCTGGAAAATGGTGATAACGTTAGACTTAAATTAAGCAAGGGAGTTCACATTGTTGTACCCCGGGAAAAAGCCCCAACTGAGGATGCAATAGTTTTCAGGAGTCACCTGGACAGAAGACAGATGTTCATAATACCGAGAGGAGAAGTAACAATTATAGGTACAACGGATAATTTTGTTGATGATCCCGATGATTTCAATGTCTCAGATAAAGACGTAGATTATATAATTAAAAGTGCCCAACGTATTTTTAAGGGTCTGGAAAGAAATGACATCACCTATTCCTATGCAGGAATCAGGCCTTTATATGGGAACGGCGATGATCCTGGGTCCATATCAAGAGGGTTGACTATCAGGCATGACGAACATTTCATTAACATATTTGGTGGAAAGCTAACAGATTACAGGTCAGCAGCAAGAAAGGTCGCAAGAGTATATGAAAAACTAAGTGGCAGGAAGATCAGTTTAAAAAACATGCCAGTGATTGATTACAGCAGGCCTGAACTTACTGGTGAAGAGCTTTACAGGTATGAAATGGAATACGAATGTGCAATGTTTCCAGAAGACATTACTAGGAGGAGAGAAGCTTTTGATGTTTATAGAAAGGATAGGGGAGTCTCTGAGCACGAAATTATTAATAGAATAATGGGAGTGGAAAAATCCCTATGAAATTGGTATTTTTCATCCTATTTAAAAATTAATTTTTAGGTAATTTTGGTTTTCTCACGATATATGCAGCAACTCCACCAATGATTACAACAGCAGCTATCACACCTATTACTATGTACAGGGATGTGCTTGTAGATGTTTTTATAATTTTTTCAGAAACAAAGTAATGCAGATTGTTTGTCGCCGGGATTACTGTGGTGTTTGATGTGCTTGCCTTTACAAACATGGTTTCATTTATTTTACTGTAAGCACCTGAACCTGAGGTTGTGTTTTCAACATAGAAAGTGAAGACTGCAACTCCATTTATGTTCGTTGTCATGTTCAATTCATCCTTACTATATTTAATGCCTCTTAGATCCATTGATGTTATATTTACAGATGCTCCCGATACTGCTGTTCCATTCTGTGTAACTGTAAATGTGATGCTTCCCGTTTCTCCAGATGTATAATTCTGACTGCTCATGGAATATGACATAACGAGTGAGGGATTCATGACAAATACGTTGTTGTATGTCATTCCAGCACCCGTCTGGTTCTGGTTACCCACTGATGCCACGGCACTAATGTTAACTTCCTGGTAATATAGATACATGGGGTTTCCAGTTGAACTGAAAGTTTGCATGACTTCTGGCAGGATGCTGGATACCGTAAAATTAAACGTTCCATTATTGCCTGTTGATGTATTGAACGAAAATGCCTTGCTTGTTATAGTTCCAGGTATACCAGACATTATTACAGTTATATTGGCGTCTGATACCTGTGATCCAGTTGTGTTTGTTACGATGTATTCTATTGATTCATGGTTACCAGAATAAAGATGGGAACTGCTGTTATATCTGGATTTTAGTTGAAGATAATTCTTTTCGTTTGTGTTTAACAGTTCGATATTGAGATATGTGGAAGTTGTTGAAGTGTGCACTTCACTGGAAGGCGGATTGACGGTTGCAGTTATATTTACTTCTTCATTGGGAAGATTTATGACATTACAGTTAGGTAGCTGGGTTTGCAATAACTCATTTAATCCGCTGAATACCTTATATTTCCAGGTTGCCTTTCCAGCAGAATTTGTCGTCAACTGGTTGGGAGTAGTATTAACCAAACCCTTTGCAACGGAGGATATGGAAATTCCAATGTTTGCACCCTGTACTGGCATTCCTGTTGTTTCATTATAAACAGTATAGGTAATGCTTCCAGTATCACCTGATTTTTCAACCAGCGCACCCGATAATTTTTGCTCGATTTTCAAGTTATATTTATAACTAATTGAGGTTGTCGATTTTGTTTTGTATACTTCCAGAAGGGTAAAGAAGGAATTGAAATGCGTTTTTGAATTATCCTTTGTAAAGTTAGTGAACTGATCAGTCTGAAAGGCAATTCTTGCTATGGGGTAACCGAGATTTATCTGTACAGCCTCCTCGTTGATCAACGTTTGCACTTCCTTTGCTATCTGTATAGATTGCTGCAATGAATCAGATTCTAGCAAATCATTTGAGTAGTTGTTCAAAAGATTGGTCACCTGAACTCCCGTTAAATGTTTTCCATTCAAATCAAGCGATGTAAAAGGACCAAGAGTACAGCCAATACTGAAATATGCAGGTGCCTTGTTCATCCAGTCAGCAAAGAAACATGCTGGGTCTCCTGTTGCCTGCGTACCCTGGCAATACATGGCTATCTGGTAATGATCACTACCAACATTGGCGTATAGTGTTGTATATGCCTCTTCTTCTATGGTTGTGGTTATCCCCAGGGCTGACCAGCTCTTCTGCAGTTCATCTGCAACTTCTGCAAAACATGGTGTTACACTACCAGGACCTATCTGCAACTGTATAGTTACAGGCTTTCCATAATACATGAGGATTCCAGTTGCATTGGACATTCCCGGAATGTTTTTGATAAGTTCCATAGCTTTTTCAGGATTGTATGAATACTGGGGGCTGGAGGAGTTATACCATAGATAATTACTTGGTGGAACAACGTTTGCCGACGGAGTTAGAAGACCATCATATGCAATCTCATTGATTGTGGAATATGGGGTAGCATAATTCAATGCCTGTCTGAAAGCAGTGATATTCAGTGGTGCTACAGTTTGATTTTCGTCTATCCTTACTGCACAGAAATTACTACCAGCTTCACTGTATATGTATGCACCCGGGGTACCTTCAATCAATGGTAGAAAAGGTGGAGATACTCCAAGAATGTCAAGTTCACCCTTGGTAAAAGCAGCCACCATTGACGATTGTGACGAATAATAGGGGACATAGAGTTCATATATTTTAGGTGTGTATTGCCTCAATCCACTGCTTTCATTGGCATATTGAACAAAGAAATGTGGATTTACGTAATATAAATTATAATGGGACGGTATTATCGCTCCTTCGGGCATTCCGTAACCATTATTTATCATGAATGGTCCATTGCCTACAAGTCCAGGAGCAGATCCTGTAGCAGTGTTCCAGTTAAGATCCCATCCATAATAACCATCACCTGATGAAATGCCTGGAGTATAATTGAATAGCCCTCTTACACTCGTAAAATCATGATGAATCCATATATGATAGGGAAGGATATAAGATTCCAGTGAATTTGACAGGATAAGGAGAGTGGGTTTTGCTACGTAAATCTTAACTGAAAGATTTCCGTTTGGAACAACGTTCACCACACCGGGCCATTTGCCGACAGCTGATTCCAGTCTCCATGATAAAACAACATCAGCTGACTGAAGATAGTATTTTTTCATAACCGTTGATGAATAGCTCGTGTATGTGTGAGTGAATGTTGCGCCTGTCCCATTGTTAAACTGTACTTTGTTTGAGAATACATAAGTTTGTGAAGCATTTGCCTTGGACCAGTCTGTCCACTGAACGTTTGGTCTCAGGTTCACGTTGTATACATAGGAATAATTTACCATTGAATTGGTTTCAATATCAAAGGTTTCATTGTTCGTTGTAACATGAGTTAAAGTGTAACCGGTTGCAAGCCATGGCACGATCTGTCCTCCTGGCATTGTAATGTATAGAGAGCTGTAGATCATTGAGTATATTGGCAGATCTACACAGGTAAACCCTGTTAAGGGATTTAAATCACCCACATTACAGTCAATTCCGCAGGTAAAGGTTCCATTTGTATAACCTGGTTCATTCATAGTTGTAGTAGGCATTTGCCAGGGTATACTTGACATTCTTGGAGTATCTCCACCTTTTCTACCATTGATTGAAGGTACCCCGGGTGCATACATATACAGTGAA
>JAJZKL010000098.1 GCA_021804185.1 Thermoplasmata archaeon
ACACAGCTCCAGCGCTTCTTGCTGGTAACTCTGTCCTGCTAAAACCTTCCCACATAACTCCCCTGACTGCCCTTAAGCTTGGTGAAATATTTTATCGTGCAGGGCTACCTGAAGGAACACTATCAGTATTGCCGGGAGAAGGAAAAGTAGTGGGTTCAGAACTTGCTTCGAACCGGGATATAGACGCTTTGAGTTTCACAGGATCAACAGAGACAGGAAAAGAAGTAATGAGACTCTGTTCTGGCAATGTGAAAAAGGTCATGCTGGAACTCGGGGGCAAATCCCCAAACATTGTCTTCGAGGACGCAAACCTTGAGCGGGCAGTCAGGGCTGCAATGTTTGCTGTATTTCTTCATTCCGGGCAGTTGTGCGAATCCGGAACCAGATTGCTGCTATCGGAAAAAGTGTATGACAAGTTTCTGGAAAGGATGGAAAAGAGGGCTGCATCAATGAGAATGGGGCCTACAGATGACATGGGCACAGACATCGGTCCGCTGATATCCAGGAAACAGCTTGATAAGGTAAAATCATACATCGATCTGGGCGTTTCAGAGGGTGCTAGGCTCATTCAAACCGGAAAAAATGACATTAAGGGATGGGACCCTGCATCAGGTTACTATGTCAGACCGACCCTATTTGCAGATGTTACCAGGGATATGAAAATATCAAGGGAAGAAATATTCGGACCGGTTCTCGCAGTTATGAAGTTCAGCGACGAGGAAGAGGCAGTTTCAATGGCTAACGACACCATTTACGGGCTTGCATCGGCCATCTGGAGTTCAGACACAGAGAGGGCATTCAGGGTGGGAAGACAGATAAGGGCAGGAACTGTGTGGGTAAACGACTATCACCTGCTAACAACCTATGCTCCGCGAGGAGGTTACAAGCAGAGCGGTTTCGGACGCGAACTCGGCGAGGAGGGGTTTGCGGAATATCTCCAGACAAAGCACTATTTTATCAATGAAGACGGACAGATGGAGGATGGTGCATACGATGTTGTTAACGCGACTGGCAACGATCCGGAGGCATAAACTCCTCCTTATTTCATCTCCTTTTCATCACGCCACTATTTTTAGAATCAATGGACGAGCCGTTAAATCATTTCATAACATTTAACTCTGCTTTTACTATTTGTTTTCAGAGAAACTTGAAGTATTACACACTGAAAGGAAAAAGGATCACACTGAGCAACGATCTGGACACAAAATATGCTTCCCGGGTTGCAGAGTTGGCTAATGACCGGGAAATTTCGGTTAATATCGCTGCACACTCCTTTCCTCACCCTTACAGAAGAGAAGATTGCCTGGCATTTTTCGATCTCAACAGGGAATCAAACAACAAACCTTTCGCCATGGATTTCCTCATCCTCCTGAACGGTAATCCCATCGGCATTATTGGGCTGAAAGACATAGAATATTACGACCGTAAAGCTCATGTCGGTTACTGGATCGGAAGAGAATACTGGAATAATGGATATGCATCAGAGGCTCTGGGACTGATATCTGATTTTGCGACAGAGGAACTGAACCTGATAAGATTATACAGTAAAGTGATTGATTACAACGCAGCATCACTGAAAGTCATGATGAAGAACGGTTTCTCAATTGAAGGGGTGGAGAGAAAATCTTACCGGATTGATGACACATTCTATTCAATGTTTCTTCTGGCCAGAGTAAAGAGTTAGATCATGCAGAACTATCAGGCAAAGATGTCCGGGGTTTTGCAGTTCTCCTGAGAAAAGAAAGAATGCCTGAGATTATGAGAATCATGAGACAGACAAGAAATGCCGAATGAAGGCCAGTCAGAAATGCTGAAGAGACATTCCCGCTTAGTGAGTTTGTTCCAAGAAACACTTCAAAGGCAACACGCCGAGGAACACTCAATGAAGCAACTGAAATAGATATAACATAGCTGATGAGTGTTCCGACGCTTGAAAGTGTTCTCAGCAGTCCAGAAATTGAGCCATAAAGTTCCTTCGGAGTACTCGTCATAACCGAACTGTTGTTTGCTGGCCAGAACATCGAACCGCCTATTCCGGAAATTATCGACGCTGCAACTATCACATAAACTGGTGTCTCAAGACCAAGGGTCATGAAAATGATCACAGCGCAGGCCATCAAGAATATTCCGGCACTTGCGATGAATCTTGAACCAAGCCTGTCCGAGAGTCTGCCCAATCTGGGAGACAAAAAACTTGCAATTATATACCCCGGAACAAGCAGCAGTGACGCCCTGAGAGGATCCATGCCCAATATACCCTGAAGGTACATAATAAGGAGGAAGATAACCGATAGGTACCCCATTGCCTGAGTCAGGGAGGAAAGGAGAGAGAAAGTGAGATTCGGCTCACGGAATGCTCTCAAATTTATGATCGGATTGTCTGCATATTTCTCAAGCACGAGAAATGGGAGAAATAGGGCGATGCTAACTGCGATTATTGTGAGGTCTGTCTGATTCACGCCTCTTCCGGCCAGGTTTGTGGCACCATAAGATAACATGGCAAGTATCACTGCCAGCAAGATCATGCCCCGAATGTCAATTTTCAGTGGTTTCTTGTTATCATCTTTTATGTATTTCAGTCCTATGATAAAACCGATCAGCCCAATTGGGATGTTAATGTAGAAAATCATTCGCCATCCGAGGAAGGTTGTAATTATTCCTCCAAGAACTATCCCTAAGGTTCCACCAATGTTCCAGCCCAGGGCGATGTAACCGAAGGCATGTCCCCTCTCTCGTGGATTGAAATAATCAGCTATTATGGCACTTCCATTTGCTTGAATCAGAGCAGCGCCAACAGCCTGTATTCCTCTGGATCCTATCACGTACCATATGCCGGGAGAAAACCCGCACATGGCTGATCCTACAGTAAAAACAAGAAATCCCAGGTTGAAAATTCTTCCTCTCCCATATATATCCCCCAAACCTCCAAACTGAGTGGTGAGCACCGCTATCACCAGCAGGTAAATTATGATTATCCATATTGCAAGAAACAGGTCTGTTTTGAGATCCGTTGCCATTGTGGGCAAAGCAAGAATTGTGATAGTAGTATCCACTGCCGACATCAGTGTACCAATGAGGACAGTAAGGAGAATCAGGTTTCTGTGATCAGGCATGTGTACTTATCCTTCAATAAGCACTTTCTTCTTCAGCCACGATTCCGCCAGTTCATGCCCCTTTCTTTTTGCTTCATCCTGCAACTGCCTCAGACGCTCCGTTGAAACTTCATCCTTCACTCTGAACACCCCGTCAATGTTTGTGATCAGTCCTAACGAATCCAGAATTTCTATCTTCCTGCCGTCGAACACCGGTTTTTTCAATTCCCTTGTCTTTTTCTGCTCAATATTGTAGAGTACGTTCTTCAGGACCCGGCTCGCCTCAAAGTTTTTAAATCTCTCATCTCCCTGCGTAATGGAAAATTGGGTCATTATTACAGACCTCAATCTATCGTTAGCTGGAGGTTCCAGTATTTCAAGGGATCTGGATGGATACAGGTATCTTACCCTTCCAAAACCGCTACCTTTCCTTTCCGGGAAAATGTAGAGTTCTGTTAAACCATTCGAGAACTGCATTGAATCTCGTACCTGGTTGATAAAACCGTTAAAATCTCCTTCTACCATTCCCATCAGGTTTTCAGGCATAAAATCGTCGGGAAGGAAAACATTGTTCTTCAGGTCAAATATTGCATCCTCTATCTTCACCGGCCGGTCAGATTCGGAGACCTTTTTTAGAAGGAACTGGAACGCGTGAAGATTCATGATTTTTGAGATTTCCATCTCCCTGTTCAGGTGGACTAGTTCGACCTTCACGTTCACAGGAAAGACTTCACTTCTTGAAACTATAATGTCAAACGACTCTGTTCTTGCTGTTATTCTCTGAATTTGCAGGGAATCGATATTTCCGATGACGTTTAAAACATCATCTTCATTGACATTACAATTGATGCGGACCGCATCAACAGACCACGGTGCCAGCACCGAAGTTCCTACTCCAGTTTCAAGTGGATTCAAAGGAGTAAACTGTTCCATCAGATTTCGTATACTGAAAGTGTCATGCAGGTATCTCAGAATTATATGTTCATTGTTCAAGCTGTTGACCCCTTATATCCTTATTATGCCAATGCCTTTTGGAATATAACTGATTCTTAGCTTTCGATAACAAATTGTGCGAAGATTATCGCCATGCAGGTCATTCGCTAAGTATAAATAGTCAGGTTAGCTATTATTTTAGGCCGAAAAGGAGAACGAGTATTATGTCTGGCGATCGATTTAACTATTATCTTAAGCTGATAATGAATTCAACTCTTGAAGACCTCCCTTTGCTGTCCGAGCAATTTGAAAATGATATATCTATTTCCGCTGCTGAAGCGCAGGAACTCGAGAGGGTACTGGAAAAACACATGAATCTATACAACAGATTCGGAATAAAAGTGATAAATGCCTCCACAGGAGTTGAAGAAATCCCTCCCAAAACTGAGCTGGACAATTTCGGTAACACCTCCGAATTTATTGGAAACGAGAATGCCTTTGGCCTTGACTGGATGGTTTATTCTCCCAATCCCGGATTTGCAAACACTCCGGCGCGTAAGTGGTATTACAACAAGAGAGTCGCTTCGATACTGAATGAAGTACTCACAGACGTTGTGCCCGGAAGACTCAGAAATTATTTTGATTATCCTCCATGGCTTCTTGGCACCTCATATGCACCCGGAACCCTTTATATGCCCATAAACGAGATCATAAACCTGGCTATCAGCAGAAGAATAATACCGGACTGGGATTATCTTGTAGCCAAGGGATTGCCCAAACAGCTGGTCGATCTGATCAGGGCAGAAAATCTTGGATCAACCATGTAGATAATTGTAATTTTTAATACATATGATATGATATATTCCGCATGAAGTTCAGAGGTATAATAACCCCGATGCTTACGCCATTCAAACCAGATGGCACTATAGATTTTGATTCTACAAAGACTCTTATTGAATACCTGAAGGGAATAGGTGTTTCGGGCCTCTTTCCATGCGGAAGTACTGGACTTTTCTCCTTCCTCAGTGTTGAAGAGAAAAAAGCTTTCCTCAAGTACGTAGTGGAAAATTCGGCTGGTCTAAAAGTTCTGGCCGGTGTTGGTTCATCCTCCACGCAGGAAGCAATTGAACTGGGGAAGTATGCAGGAGATATCGGTGCGGATGCACTGGTGCTCATGCCAACATATTATATAACGCCGGGTCAGCCTGAAATTATAAAGCACTTCAGTGATTTTATAACTGCAGTTAAGAAGGAAATGTTTCTCTACAATATCCCGCAGTTGTGCGGTGCAAGGATCGATACCGACACGATTGCTAAGCTTAAGGCGGAATTCTCTGAAATCATTGGATTGAAGGAAAGTTCGGCGGACATGAGATATTTTTCATCAATAATGGATTTCTCAGGACCAGACTTCTCAATACTACAGGGACAGGATGATCTTCTGGTGCCTTCTCTTTCCATCGGTGCCGATGGCGGTGTCTGTGGCCTGAGTAACTTCTCGTCGGCTGTTATTAACGCTTACAATGAATTCACAACGGGAATCAGGGACAAGGCTGCCGAGGTCCAA
>JAJZKL010000099.1 GCA_021804185.1 Thermoplasmata archaeon
ATCTCTGTCCTCTGCCTTATTTTTCCATAACGTTTCACAGCAGGTGCCACACAGAATTCAGTCTGTGACTCCGGTAAATTCCATAACTTATGATAATCTTGGACTTGAATACCATAGGATTCCCCCCCGGACTCATGTTTGGCTATGAACGCCACACCATTGGAGAAAGTTATTGCTTTATTGCTACAGTGGAAAAGGCATTGCTTGATGGATATTACCTTAATTATTTCTCATGGGAAGACCTGGAAACATATCTCCATAACAGGAAAATCCGTGAATTTAAATCATATGTGGAGAAATTTTCCGGAAAGGGAAAATTAAAGCTTCTAGAGGTTACGGAATGATTGATTCGCAAAGGTTAAGAGAGATCTCCAAACTTTTCGGAATGAGACCATGGCAACAGGAGAAGCATTATCTACAGAGCCTTATTCTCACAATTGTTTCAGACTATCCTCTTGTCTTCAGGGGTGGAACTTATCTTTGGTTATTTCATGGGCTGAGCAGGTTTTCAGAAGATCTTGACTTCACTGCCAGAGGAACTATCAAGAAGGACTTCCCTGAATTTATTTCGTGCTCCCTGAGACTCTATGGATACGAAAATGAGATCAAGAGAATCAAAGACAATGAACATGAGATTTCAGTCAGATTCACGATAAATGGACCATTGCATACCAGTAATAAAGATAGATGTGCAATCTATGTGGAGGTCAGTGGTAGGGAGAAGGTCCTTCTTCCAGGCATACCACTGAAGATAGACTTTCCCCAGTATGATATCCGGTAAAAACTTTGTCCGGACTGAATCTTGATGAGGTTGGGAGCGAAAAAGTCAGGGCTATACTTACCCGTGAAAAAGGCAGAGACATATATGATCTCTATTATTTGATTCGAAATAAAGAAATTAAGTTTGATATCGGATTGGTTAACAGAAAACTTGCTTTCTACGGCATAAGTTTCGATTCCGAACAGTTTCTTCAGGAATTGGGAACCAGAAGCAAACTTTACTCAACGGAGTTGAAGCTTTTGGTATTTGGTAAAATACCTGACTTTGATCAAGTAGAATCATCCATCGAAAAGTGGTTGGCTTCATATTGAGAAATTGAAACCCATCAAACCGGACAAACAGCATGATCATATGATTTTTATACGGTCATGAATTCATTCGCAAAATAAGGTGAATAATGAATCCAGATACATCGAAACCTCTTGTTGTCCAGGGTGATGGAACAATATTTCTTGAGGTTGAATCCGATCCTGACAGAACGTGCAGGGACAAGATCAGCAGGTTTGCGGAACTGATAAAGTCACCAGAGCACATTCACACTTACAGGATAACGCCTCTTGCGGTCTGGAACGCTGCTTCCACTGGCATATCTCTTGACGAAATGATTGACACCCTGTCAGCGAATTCCAAGTATGATGTCCCGGGGAATATACTGCACAATATCCAGGATTGGTACCGGCGATACGGAAGGGTTAAGCTTGTCAAGCTTCCTCCGAACAGAATTTCGAATTTTGATCCCGAATATATCTATCTCACTTCTGATGATAAAATAGTGTTACAGGAGATAGCCAACAGAAAAACTATCCAGAATTTCCTGGATGGATGGGAAGGATCAAATGCAATCCGGGTTAAATCAATTTTCCGGGGCCGTCTGAAACAGGCACTCATAAAAGTGTCATATCCTGTGGAGGATCTGGTGGGATTTCAGCCCGGAGATCCCCTGGATTTTTCACTGGCGGATAAAACCAGCACTGGAGAACCGTTCAGTCTTCGCACTTATCAGAAAGAAGCCATCGAATCATTCCTGTCAGGAGGAGATGGTAGCAGGAGTGGTGTTATTGTGCTTCCCAGCGGAGCAGGCAAGACCGTTGTTGGAATGGGAGCAATGGAAAGAATACGGGAGAACACACTCATAATAACAACCGGTACAGTGGCTGTGAGACAGTGGATCAGAGAGATCACTGACAAATCAACAGCAGATCCACTTATGATTGGCGAATACACCGGCGACAGCAAGGAGATACAACCCATAACAGTGACAACGTACCAGATACTGACTCATTCTACAATGAAATCCGCTGCAAAGTCACTGGACACTGAGGAACCTGGTGATTCCGATGATCTTGCTGATGGTGATATTACCAGGATATACCCCCATCTCAATGTGTTCATGGCCAGGAACTGGGGCCTGATCATATATGATGAGGTTCACCTGCTGCCGGCGCCTGTCTTCAGGATCACCTCAGAAATTCAGGCAAAGAAGCGGCTGGGACTCACGGCAACCCTCATCAGAGAGGATGGCAAGGAGGACGATGTTTTCTCACTCATAGGGCCCAAGAAGTTCGATGCACCCTGGAAGGACCTTGAAAGGGATGGATGGATTGCCACTGCTGTGTGCAGTGAGGTCAGGGTGAAATTCCCAAATGAGCAGTACATGATGGAGTACGCGGTTGCACCACAGAGGCTTAAATACAGAATAGCTGCGGAAAATCCCATGAAGATAAATGCGTTGAAATCAATTCTTCAGAGGCTCTCTCCGGATGATTCCGTGCTGATCATCGGGGATTATATTGACCAGCTGCAGAAAATAGCCGACATGCTGGGTGTTCCTGTGATCACTGGAAAGACAAAGAACAGTATGAGGGAAGAACTGTATTCACAGTTCCGGAGAGGTAACATAAATATGCTGGTGGTGTCCAAGGTTGCAAACTATGCCATTGATCTGCCCGACGCAAACGTTGCAATTCAGGTTTCAGGGACATTTGGCTCCAGGCAGGAGGAGGCACAGAGGCTTGGAAGAATACTGAGGCCAAAGTCAAGGGATACTCAGGCATACTTCTACACCATAGTCACCTCTGACACCCTTGATCAGGAATATTCCATGAGAAGGCAACTGTTTCTCACAGAACGTGGTTATGGGTACACCATAATAAATCAGGAGGACCTGATATCCAGCGTCAAGATGAGTGAAGAGGATGCATGAGAAAGTTCTGTGGACGTCTGAGAAAGAATATCAATTGCAGGCATGCTGTGAACCCACTCAGTGGCGTATGCAGAATGGAATGATGCACAACCTGGAAAAATCTATGGTGACAGAATGAACAATAAGACACTCAGGGTAATGACTCTGTCACAGATACTTGAAAAGATTCACTCTGATGACATTGCCTACTACAGGAAAATCCTGAAACGCTTCAAGCAACAATCAGTCATCACTGACAGGGGGCAGCGTGAAATGGATCCGCATTCTCTGGCAAGATACATAATCTCCGGCGGGGATCCAATAGGCAACATCCGTTATATGGAATATTCTGTAAGGTACATCTGCAATGTTGCTTCATCGTATATCTTACCAATGCCGCTTACCATTTTAAGGAATAAGTTCCAGGGATCATCTTATGCCAGGGCGCTGAATGATGCAATCGATTCATGCCTGCTATTCAAGGTCACAATGGATCTGGAGGAATATGTGGTTGTGCCGGCAGAATACAGATTTATCCCAAAGTCCCCAATGAAGCTTTCCTCACAGTTGACCCTTGATAATGCACTGATGGATACTGGTAAGGTTAGACTCAAAGAGTTCCTGGATTCGGTGAATATCAAATGCCTGCAATCCAACAGCGATGTTTTCCTGAAAGGAGCCGTGTATTCATATATAATCAGTGAGTTTGATCATATTCTTTCCCAGATGCCACCTGAAGCCAGAGAGGTGTACAATCAGATTGCTGATATGTATGGTGTTGTATCCTCGGGTGAGATCCTGCAGCTTATGGCCGCCCATAAGGAAAGAGGTGATAGGATTGCCAGTGGCAGGAATGACAGGCATGTTAAGGGCGATTCTGCAAATGGAAATCTTCTGGGTAAATTCTTATTCAGTTTCCTTCTTTTATCTGCAAGGTCACATAATTATGGCACGGACATGGCATACATCATTCCCGATGAGCTGATGTCACTTTTGTCAATGGAAAAGCTTTCAGAAATCAAAGCTGTAACCAACCTGGATGTTCCTGAAACGAAGGATGAAGATTATTCTCTATTAATAAGTGTCAGAAACTTCCTCATAGCATCTTACTATCTTGAACTGCAGGGAAAAAGGCGCACCGCAGACAAACTCACATCCATGCTCTCTGTGAACGATGAAAGTTTGACGTTCCTGGACAGTTTCTGCAGGCATTCCAATTTCATCTACGGATCCAACTCAACATACCATATAACCCAGGCCGGCATCGACGCCATGTCCGATCTTTCGGTCATTGAAAGAATTAACCGCAGATATATTTCAAGTGCATTGAGCGGGGCAATGTTCAGGTCTGAAGGCAGTGAAAGGAATCTTGCGAAAGTGGAAGATTTCCTGTACAATTTTCTTAAATCAATAGCTGCTGCATACAGCATCTCAGATCTGAGGACCCTTATTAAATGGAATCCTGAAAATATCAGTACATTCCGTCAGAAATACCTGGAGGATATATCGCAAAGTTACTACTGGAAAGGGCATGGAGACATAGGCGGCGACATAAGAAAAAGAGTACCCGACATGGCCGACGGCAAGATGCTGAACTCTGCTGTTAAACATCTGGCCGGACTGGGTGTCATCAGGATTGTCCATGAGGAAAGCAAAGATGGCGAAGATATCGTCATGGCGACACTGGAGGATCATACCAGGCAATCAGCAGATGCTGATTCCAGAAAACTGAAGAATTACGTGGCCAAAAATCTTACAAAGCCGGTTGTTCAGTCAAATTTTGAAGTCATTGTGTCTCCACTGGAGGATTTTCAATTGATCAAAAATTTGGTTTATGGTTGCGAGCTCATATCAGCATCCACAGGGATGGTTTTCAGAATTACTGAGAAGAGCCTGAGATTCTACGCAAACAACCTTGGTGACCTGAATGAGTTCCTTGCAATTCTCGGCAAGAAGTCTGCTCATGCAATTCCGGAGAATGTCTCCCGGACAGTGAGGGATATAGGTTCACACTGGGGAGAAGTTACAGTCAGGAGATGTGCCGGCATTCTCGTCTTCAGGGATGATTTTCTCATGAAGAAGGCCATGTCCGGCAGGGCATTCTCAAAGATAAACACATTCGAAATATCACACAACGTTATTGGCATAACCGATGCCAGTGATTTTGAGAAGATAGGGAAAACACTCGGTGATGCCGGCCTTCTTTACAGGATGGAAGAAAACGCCTCCACAGGCAGTGATGGGATGCCAACCGTAAGGCACAGGAAAAGGCGCAGGTATCGTGAAGACTGGGAAGATTCACTGGACTGATCATTCTAACAATATATAATTATCAGTTTATACCATGTTACTCTCATGCATTCAAAATAGTAAATTATTTTTAAGCTGAGCTCATGTTGGTATTAGTTTGTACACAAATGGGTGAGATATTATGGAAAATGTGCAGAAGGAAAAAATGTATATCGATGGGCAATGGTTGAATGCTGCCAGTGGGAAAACTTATGAGGTCATCAATCCGGCAACAGAAGAAGTAATAGCCAGCGTCCCACTTGGTGGAGTTGAAGATGTGGAGAAGGCCATTGATGCTGCAAGAGCAGCTTTTGATAATGGTCCATGGCCGA
>JAJZKL010000100.1 GCA_021804185.1 Thermoplasmata archaeon
GCCCTGTTATCTGCCATTATTACTTTCTCTAATATTGCTTCATGTTCATAAAGCTGTGTATTATCAAAACGAAAAAAAGAATTATTGGGAATGTTATCCCGGTTATCGCGACCCTTGCATGAATTCTATCGTGGATTTATAGGAAGAAACGATAGCTTCGCGATCCATTCCGAGCATAAGGAAATTAAACTCTCTCTTTAGTACCTCAGCAAGAACTTCCCGTTTGAGAGGGGAATATATCCCGGTTATCAGCTTAAGTTCATCGGCTCTTTTCTTTATCCGTTCAACTGTTCTGACAAAATCCTCGTTTTGCCACGAGAATTCCAGCCCAAGGGCTATGGAAAGGTCAACCGGGCCGACAAATACGCCGTCTATGCCTTTGACAGCAGTGATTTTCTCAAGATCAGCGTATGCTTTTTTCGTCTCTATCTGCAATATTAGCAATGGTGATTCCTGCGAATACCGGATAAAATCATAACCATAGCCGGATGCCCTTCCCGGGCCGGCGCCTCTCCTGCCGACAGGAGCGAATCTGGAGAATAATACTGCGTTTTCAGCGTCCTCCACGGTCTCTATGCCGGGTACAATTATACCGGATGATCCAGTGTCCAGGACTTTTTTGATTTCGTTCTTCTCTAGTCCGCGTATCCTGGCCAGTACCGGTACGCCCCCAGCAGCAATAACAATAGACTGGAGCATTGTCACGTCGATAAGTGAATGTTCCATATCGGCAATCAGAAGGCCAGGGCCGGAATTCAGGAGTGTTTCTGCAACTGAAGGATCGGAAATTGTAATAAGAGGTCCCGGGAGGTTCTTTGACTCCCTCAAGACCTCTCTCAGCTTCTCAAAATCTTGCTTAAATATCAGGCTTCTTCAACTCCTATTCCCTCATACCTGAGCCCGGAATAGTATCCTATGTAGTAGAACACAAGAGTAACAATTATGAACAGGATCACGTCATATGGGAATACTACGAGATCAATTCCGCCAAAGTTTGAAGATCCAATGAATGAGAGCCCAAGCACAACGATCATGTATACGGGGAGCCAGATACCAGCCATGAAGTCAGTTTTTGTAAGCCCTTTTCTCTTGTGGTAAACAAGGAGGAAGATCAGTCCAACGTAAACAGACATAATGGATATTGTTACGTATGTGAACCCGGACCAGTATATCAGCAGTCCGCCGATCACGAATGAGAGGGGAGCCACAATTCTGTAAGCAGGAAGCTTGTATGGTCTCTTAATATCCGGGTACTTTTTCCTGAATACTGCTAAGCTGATTGCAGAGGGAGAATATGAGAACACAACCGAATCAACGAAGACAGAAAGAATTGATGCGAAAGACGGGAGAAGTATCAGGTATATTATGGATATAATGAGAACAAGCGCAACGGAATACACAGGAATCCCTTTTTTATTGATGTTTGCAAAGATCTTCGGAAAATACTGGTCATATCTGGCAAGGGTGTTCCCTACCCTTGCGGCTCCGCCGTAATATATGATGCCATCACTGAAGGATGCAATTATGACTCCGACTATTGCAAGTACCGCAAATGCTGCGAGGCCCACGTAAAGGGAGTTAGATGCAAACGGAAAACCCAGGCTCGAAAGAAGAGACCATTTTTCGGAGTAAGTAGCCGGAGTGGTAGCAGGCTGGATAACTGTGTTTATGAGATAATGGAAGTTGATGGTTCCCAGGAATGCCAGGCTCTCTATAAGGTAAAAGACCATTACAAAAACGAGAGAAACAAAGATTGCTCTTGGAAGGAATTTCTCTGGACTGTGAACTTCCTCGGCATAGTCTATGGGCTGCCTGAATCCGGCGTAGGCGAAGATCGTTGCAGAAACTGCAAGAAGCACTCCGGATGCGCCCATTGGAGCAAATCCTCCGAGGTCTGTCATGTTCGAAGACCTGAAAAATGCCAGCAGGGCCAGACTTACTGCAAGCACGATTATTATCTTTATTATGGTAAGTCCGTTGTTTACATTGCCCATCAAGCTTATTGTTCTCATGTTGATGAAGAAAATAATTATGACCGCAACGATGGACACAGCTATTCCGATATAGGAGAGACTTGATCCGTTGTAAAACGGGGGATAGAAATAACTACCATACTCAACTATTGCCGCAACAACCGCGGGCATTGCAAGTGAATATCCCACAAAGGCTGCCCATCCGTTAAGGGTACCCACAACAGCGCCATGGCTCTTGGCGGGATAATAAGCAACTCCGCCGGCCCTTGGCCACATAGTTCCAAGCTCCACATATACAAATGCTATGGGGAGTATCAGCAGGAATGCTATCGGCCATGCCAGAATTCCGGCAGGTCCACCGTCAGCAAGAACGGTTACCGGTATGTATGCGACAGCCGGTCCCAGTATTGCCCCGATGGTCAGAAAAACTACGTGCCAGAATCCAAGCCCCTTCTTGTATGTTCCTTTTTCTTCCGTCATTTTTTCACCTCAAACTACATCCAAGGCAACGACTCTAGCCATTGCCCCGCTACCATTTTCAATCTTTAGCGGCAATGCCACGACCAGATATTTTTTTCCTTCCTTCAACTGGTCCAGGTTTGCCATATCTTCAATGAAAGCCATATCATGAGTAAGAAGGGCTTTGTGTACCCTGAAGTCGGAGTGATCATATGGCTCAATGCCCAGAGTATCGATGCCAATTACCTTTGTCCTGTGTTCTACGAAAAAATCAACAGTATCCATGGCGAGTCCCGGAAAATCGAACTGGAATTCCTTCGAGAAGTCTCTCTTCCTGTCCCACCCAGTGTTAATGAGGATTATCTTTCCATCATATTCCGGTTTCCATACCGCTGTGAGAGCGGATCTGCCTATTTCTTTCCCATTAAGTTTCGGTCTGATGCAGTAACCTTCTCCAATAAGCTTGTCAAGTTCTACTTTATCAACGGTCTTTGCCTTTTCAATCATGTGTGATGGAGCGTCTATGTGGGTCCCGCTATGTGTAGCGGAAGCATAGGATTCAACGCTGTAGCCGTCTCTTGCCACAGTCCCGACAGGATTAATGGTTATAAGGGGGTTTGTCGGCCACGCAGGCATATTAGTTTTTAGCGTAACGGACAGATCATAGATTCCATTGATCTTCATGTCTTAACATGAACTTGGATATAATTAAACTTTTTTTACATTAAATACATTATTTTACGATATTCATTCATAATACGAATAAATTATGAGCCATATGCCGGCATATGGTATGCAATCTGGGATAATCCATGGCAATCAATAGGGATATCTTGTTATTCCTCCGTCAATTGGTATATTGGCTCCCGTGATGTATGATGAAGTACTCGAGCACAAGAATGCTACAAGACGACCGATTTCCTCAGGTTCTCCAATTCTTCGGAGAGGAATCTGCTCCTTGATCTTCTGAAGTTCCGTATCAATATCAGTGCCGTTCTTTGTTGAATTTGTTTCAAGAACCGCCTTAAGCCGATCAGTCAGAAAATACCCCTGAGAAATGGAATTCACGTTGATCCCTACAGGACCAAGTTCCAGTGATAGAATCTTTCCAAGATTTACTACGGCAGCTCTCAACGACCCGGAAAGAGAGAAACCCTCGTATGATTCCCTTGTGGTCATCGAAGTGATAAATATGATCCTTCCTCCAGGTTTCTGAAGGAGGGGCAGTAATTCCCTGACCAGGGTTGTTGTTGAACCTATGAACATATTCATGTAAGTGGACCAGTCTTCTTCCGTTAGTTTCTGGAATTCTGAAATTTTCGGGTCTCCATAGTTAACTATTATATAATCAAGTGTTTCAAATTGCTTCTGGACGGTCTGACGAATTGAGTGAAGATCGCTTTTGCTGGTCAGGTCACATTTCTGCCATATGATCCTGGCATCTCCGCCTGTGGCGATATTTTCTGCGGAAACCTTAATTTTTTCCCTGTTGCTTGAGCTGATTAGCAATTCA
Organism: Thermoplasmata archaeon; assembly: GCA_021804185.1. The sequence goes on from JAJZKL010000100.1 coordinate 3,946, forward strand.
ACACCGGCATCGTGCAGCACCTTGGCAACGGCCTGTCCTATCCCGGAACTGGCTGCCGTTATGATGCCTCTCTTACCCTTTAGATCGTCCATGGCATATAATTCGGGCACCCCTAAAAAAGTGTTCGGCTCTTCATCTCTTCAGTTAGGAATAAGTACCATTTCTGCATCAATAAAACATGAAGGTCTTGATTTTTTCGGACATTCACTCCAATTTTGATGCCCTGAAAACACTGATTAACAGGGAGTCATACGACAAGGCAATCTTCCTAGGTGACATTGTTGACTACGGCCCGGAACCGGCTGAAACCCTCGACCTTGTGTTTCAGGAAGCCGATTACATTGTGATGGGCAATCATGATTATGCAGTTGCAGAAAACGAAGACTGCAGGTGTGCAGCCGAAATGCATGATCTTAGTGAATTCACGAGAGAATTCATAACTAAAAAATTTCTATCGGCTGGAGATATTTCCAGGCTCACTGGGCTGAAGCATCAGAGCGAGATAGAAATTGATGGCAGAAAAATGTTGATCACGCATGCCTCCCCCAACAACAACCTTTTTGGTTACCTGTTTTCCACGGAGGCTGAGATGATATGGAGAAATGCAAATTACCGTAAGTTCGATTACATTATGGTAGGACATACACATTTCCCTATGCTGTACAGAGGAAAAATCGTAAATCCGGGGAGCTCCGGTCAGCCCAGGGACGGGAACTGGATGCCGATGTATGCTCTGCTTGACACACAGAACGATGAACTGGTCTTCAAACGTTTCAGGTACAATAACGCCAGAACGATTTCCAAACTGTCAGATATACTCAGGGATCATCAAGACCATCTAAATTCTTTGAAAAAATTTTATCTTTAGTTTCCTGCAATTTTCCTGAACGGCGCAAAAACTGAAAAAAGGAGAATGGCTTAAGGTACCTGTTTAAGTGGAGGAAATGTGCCGGACACCAAAAAATGCCTTTGCCGGAAATAATGGGCATGTTTTCAAAGGAATCTCTGGCCTGCCTGCGCCTTTGAGGCTACCCATTCATCGGCCTGGCTGTTGCATTTTACGGAGTGTTCCTCTGCAATATTCTCAATTAATTTCGTGACTCTGGACTTCCATGATTGATCACCATGAAACGCATCGTCCGGAACATAACCTGGAAATTCTTTCATCATAAGCTCCTTTGATCCGTTATACTGAGCGTAGAAATCGTAAATCACTCTTGATCCGGTCATGGAGGCAAGGGAAAATATTCCGTTCAGGTTTTCATAATTATCGTTGAATTCCCTGATTATCGGACCCAGAAATATCCATGTCGGGATTTTCTCTTCTTTCAGATCAATAAGCAATCTGGATCTTTCTTGCGGTGATGGGGTCTGTGGTTCGATTATCATGGCCTTTCTTCTGTCAAGAGTTGTTATGGTCACTCCAAGGTCCAGGCTGTTACGGTAACGTTTGAAAATTTCAATGTCCCTTCTTGCAAGCGGAGATTTGGTCTGGATCGTTACGCGGAACCCGTTTTTTGCCAGAAGTTCTACAGTACCTCCAGTTAGCTTGTATTTCGCTTCCGCAGTCAGCACGAGATTTCCTCTCT
>JAJZKL010000101.1 GCA_021804185.1 Thermoplasmata archaeon
CTCAGAGGGAAAGGTATCTCTTCTTGAAGAGAAACCGAAAACTGAAGGACATCATGCACAGGCTGAGCAGGGCACTGGTGAACTATGCAGTGTCAATAAGGATCGATACCATTGTGATCGGCCATAGCAACGGATGGAAACAGGAATCAACTATGGGAAAGAGGAACAACCAGAACTTTGTGCAGATTCCATTCAACATGCTCATCCAGCAGATCAGATACAAGGCAGAGGAAGCTGGAATCATGGTTCTGGTACAGGATGAAAGCCATACAAGCAAGTGTTCATTCCTTGATCATGAAGGCATAGAACACCATGATTCATACGCAGGGAAGAGATCGAGAAGAGGAGTGTTCAGATCCGCAAAAGGAATCCTGATACATGGAGATCTCAATGCAGTATACAACATAATAACAAAGGCAATCCCCGAAGCATTTGCGAACGGGATAGAGGATATTGGGTTGTACCCACGAAGTTTAAGCATCAGACAGATGATAACTTCCAAAGGTGAATGTTAACATGGTTAACAGAAATCATAACCTGTCAGTCTTCTCCTCCCATAGGGAACGCATGTTGAAATGCGTACCCAACCATGTTTACTTTTTCCTCATTATCATTACTGCTGCTGCACTTACAGCCACTGCTGCAACTACTATTCCTACGATTAAATATGGTAAATATGATGATGAAGGCGCTGGATGAGTAACAGGTGTGAATGTCACGTTTTGGGTAAAATCATTTCCTGCGATAATTATTGTTCCTGTTGTTACTGATAGCTTGTATCCCGTTACATTACTGATACTGTATATAAATGTTCCATTAGTGTCAGTGAAAACAATAGATCCTGTGACAGACGAAGTTTCCACACCATTAAAAGTAACGTTCCACTGTGTTCCGGATGATAATCCCGTTTCATTGAAAAATATCTTATAAACAGCTACAGTTGGTTTTGCAAAGGTGACTGCCTGAAACGCGTTAGCTCCATTAACAGTTACATTTCCTGTTGAAGGGAACACTCTGTAGCCAAACAAAGAACCAACGGTAAATGCATATGTTCCGTTAAACGCGTTGAAGTTTATGGTGGATTTTACCGATGTCATCAACACATTATTCAATGTAACATTCCACTCTTTGCCAGATGGTAATCCTTTTTCTGTGAATGTTACATTGAATGTTACCAGAGAGAATGTTATGGTAGTGTTTACTGCCTTTCCTGTCACTGTTATTTTACCTGACGATGGTACAGCTTTGTATAAAGGTCCTGCACTGGTGATGAAGTTGTATGTCCCATTAGTTTCAATGAAGACAATAGATCCTGTGACAGATGATTCTTTTGTGCCATTAAGAGTAACGTTCCACTGTTTCCCAGTTGACAAACCTGTTTCTTTGAATACTGCATTAAAAAATGTCTTCGTGAAGATTATCGTTGTGTTTACAGATTTACCCGCAACTGTTATTTTCCCTGATGATGGTACGGCTTTGTATAAAGGTACAAGACCAACACTGTATGAGTATGTTCCATTAACCTCAATGAAAACTATCGATGATGTGACAGACGAAGTTGTTGTGCCATTCAGGGTAACATTCCACGGTGCTCCAGATGATAGTCCCGTTTCATTGAATGTTACATTATAGGTAGCAACGTTAGATAAGGCAAATGTTATGGCCTGATATGCATTCGTTCCGTTAACAGTTACATTTCCTGTTGAAGGCAATACTTTATAGCCAACAATAGAAAGAACCGTAAATTTATATGTTCCATTGATCTCAGTGAATTTGGCTGTGGTATTAACCGATGATTTTGTAACTGTTTTTGTTGCATTACTCAGGGTAACATTCCACTCTTTTCCCGCTGATAACCCTGTTTCAGTGAATGTTATATTGTAAGCAGTTTTATTTGGTAAGGTAAAAGTAATGTCCTGAATCGCGTTAGCTCCATTAACAGTTACATTTCCTCTGGAAGGCGATACTTTGTAACCTGCAATGGAATCTATTGTAAATGCATATACTCCATTAAATACCGTGAAGTTCTCCGTAGCATTTACAGATGAGGTTTTTGTACCGTTAAGAGTAACGTTCCACATCATTCCTGGTGGTAGACCCGTTTCAGCGAATGTTACATTATATACTGGTATGGATGCAACTGTTACATTAGGTTTTGTTACCGTATTTGCATTTAGCGTAACTGCTGTTTGTGCCAATGCATTTCCGTTCATGGATGTACCAGTGTCAAGTGTGATTGCAGTCTGAGATAGAATTACGCCATTAAAGGAAACACCCGTTCCGATAGTTGCCCCCCCAGCAACCTGCCAGAAGATGTTTTGTGGCTGTGCTCCACCGCTCAGGATAATTTTTGCACCCGTAGTAACAGTAAGTTTTCCTGATATCTGGAATATCCATACTGAACTTGCATTACCAGAAAGAGTGACACTGGTCGATAAATAGAGACCTGTTGACCACTTATATAATCCCGGTACAAGTGTCATTCCATTTATATTCCCCGCCCCCAGGTTTACATATCCTGGATTTGTTCTTCCGGCAGCGTTGACATAAGCTGCCTGCATATCGCCTACTGCTGTTGTCAAGTAGCTAGGTGTTGGTGCTGCGTAATCCGATGCATATACATCCCCAGTTACTAATGATGAAGTGGAAAATTGATTAGTACTATTCATCACCAAAGCGAATCCGGTAATATACGAGGCTGCAGCCGGGCTTACTCCCATATTTCCTATGATTTTAGTTGTACCGGTTGTAGAAATTCCAGTTTTTGCCAGAATTGCAAAATTCCCTGCCGTTCCAAGATTCACAGGAGCCAATGATACTGGTGATAATTTCGTAAAGGTTATATTCTTACTGGTGTTTGAATTATTAACCGCAATGCTTCCAGATGCTGGTAATGCGGAGAATCCTGGTACACTATTTATAGTGAAAGTATAGTTTCCCGTAGGAAGCGAAAAATTAAGTGATGATGTGTTAGATATCATATATGTTCCATTAAGAGTAACATTCCATTGTGTACCTGTTGTTAAACCAGTTTCATTAAAAGTTACAGTATAATTTTTTGCCAGAACCGCGCCATTAACAAATTGATTATCTGGGTTACTGCCAACCAACGATTGCCCTACAGAAAACATACTTGATGAAAGAATGAAAGTAATCGATACCAAAACTGCTAGCATAATAATTATTTTTTTATTTTTATGATTATACATTAATTATTTTCATGCTAATAATGTATATTAATATTATGTAGAGCTTCATGATGCTAATTCCCAGCCATAATAATGAAACTTCTTTCTTATGTTGATGCGGTAAAACTCTTACTGAGCGAAGGGTTTAGTATTTTATCTATAGGATTGGGATGCATGACAATAGTACATGGGAAAATCAACGCAAGGGGCGGTTGCAGATATAACAAACTTGTATATATGAAACAGGTTAACGGGAAAATTTTACAGAAATATGTTGGTTACCTTTGAAAGAATCCAAACTCAAAGAGGGAGATCACCGGAAAGGAGATATTGTCGAATGTGGAGAGACTTCTGGATGCAGAGGTATCTGATTCTGTAATCGTTGATGTCCAGAAAAAGATTGTCATAGACTGCGACTTATCCCTCATAAAAAGATCGTTCTGGAGAATTAAAAGAAGCTGGGTGTGCCATTTGTTGAGGATAAATGAGTATGATATTCAGAACGATCCTGAGGAGATGTCCTGACTGTAATAAGACTCTGAAGGCACATTGATCGAAGAAAAACATTACGAGCTGGCAATCTTCCAACCAGAAGACTTCTTTCCCGCAATTGAGTCAAACTTGCTATTTCCCGGAATCTGTAAATACACGATTAGATTGAACCGGTATTTGGAACTTCCAGCACTATATCCATATTCTGCAGTTACAGGAAAGGGCTGAGGAAGGGCCCATGTTCGGATGAGACAATGGAAATGGCCCATACTTATGGAAATACAGAACTGAAACAAGGATCAAGTGAAGTTAAGAGATCTGTCAGTCTTTTGCCTCCATAGCGATGACCGAAAGGTTTAACTTAATTTTTTAATTCCCTCCTTACAACAAATGTATTACAAATCAGTGTTTAGAGGGATTTAATGGCTGGAGAAAAGGGACAGAGAAGAGTAAAAGATAAATGGCGAGAGAAGAAGTGGTATTCAATAATGGCTCCCAACCAATTAGGGGGGAAGGAAATTGCGCTTAGTCCAGCCGTAAATGAGAATGAATTGATAGGAAGGAAAGTTGAGATACCAGTTTCGGATTTTACTGGCAATTTTAAGAAATCAAATTCCAAATTGATTTTTCAAGTTACATCATGCGCCGGCTTAAAATGTTCATCGAGTTTCGCTGGGCACACAGTCAGTGACGATTACATAAGGAGAATGGTAAGGAGAAGGAAGGAGAGACTGGATGTCATAACGGAAATCAAGACAACGGATGGTTTCACAATGGCATTGAAGGTGGTTGCAGTCACAGACAGTAAACTTACAGCAACTAAGAGAGCTGAATTGAGAGAGGCTATGCTTTCATTCATAAATGAAAAAACTTCAACTATGAGCTTCTATGAATTTGCCAGATATGTGATCGGAGAGGAAATTTATTCTGACATAGTTAATGCTGTGAAGGATATTTACCCGTTAAAGAAAATTGAAGTAAGGCGCTCTCAATTGATAAGTTCGGGAAAAGAAGCCTATGAATTTACTGAACCCGAAGGGGATCAAAAACCACCAGAGGTTCCATCACCACAATAACTGCAGGGCCGGGGTGGCTTAGTTGGAATAGCGCCGGACTCATAGGAATATTGCATTCTGAGAAATCCGGAGGTCTCGGGTTCAAACCCCGATCCCGGCACTTCACATACAGCATAGTAATAAGATGTGTTCAATAACATAATCAAAGCTTTTATTCCAAAATAATTTTTTGAATTGATAGGTTCTTTAACTGAATTTAAATAATTCCGCTTAAGTTTTTGAAAAATACAGGTAACTGTGGCTCATTGGCCTTCAAAATATTTATTATTCCGTTAGTTTATATTCAATTTGGTGTTTATAAATAAATTAATACACAATACATTAATCAACATTCTGGATTAAAAATGAAAATGCCAAGCACTAAAAAAATCATCACGTTTCTCATTATATTGATGCTGCTGGGTTCAGGAATCTTCTTTCTTGTGGCAATCCTGGCATAAACCGCAACAGAATTTTCTAAATCGATATGATCTCTCGAATCCCACGCCTAAGATCATATCCCGGGGAGAACCCTGTATCCTGCCTTAACTTTGAAATGTCTGCGCAGGTAAACATCTGGTAACTCTTGAATGGAATCTTTTCATATGCCGGTTTTAAATCAGTCTTCATTTCTTCCGTTACTATTTTAAATATATCATTGAATGTGGTAGTTGTTCCTGTGCCAACATTGTATGATGAGCCATTCTTCCCCTTAGTTGCAGCCAGGATGTTCGCATTAGCAACATCCTTCACAAAT
>JAJZKL010000102.1 GCA_021804185.1 Thermoplasmata archaeon
AGTTGAATTGCAGAGCCTTGATTACCCTCATGATCTCCCTAATGTTTCTTCCCACTTCTGCAGGAAAACATACCAGATGGACGCACGCAATTCCCGTGAGGCTATGCGTGAAATAGAACTCGACCTTGCGGAAGGCGCCGAGATTATAATGGTCAAACCAGCGCTCTTCTATCTTGATGTGATCAGGATGGCGAGAGAGAGATTTGATCACCCGATTGCAGCATACAGTGTAAGCGGGGAATACAGCATGATTAAGAATGCCGTTGACAACGGCTTTCTGTCAGAGGGAGCGATAATTGAATCCATTAATTCTATTTTCAGAGCAGGTGCAGATATCGTAATCACTTATTTCGCCAAATACCTGGCAGAAAAGCTTAACTCGTAGAATGTCGCTTGCACCTATCTTCATCATTAATATATTAAAAGTAAATATCGACTTGGTGATATAAACATGCCTGTACATCTAGGACAAAAAGCACCGGATTTTACCATGAATACCACACAGGGACCAATTACATTCTCCAGCTACAAGGGAAAATGGGTTCTCCTTTTCTCCCACCCGGCTGATTTCACACCTGTCTGCACAACAGAATTCATGGCGTTTTCAGAAAGCTATAATGATTTCAAGAAACTCGGCGTTGAACTCATCGGACTCAGTGTTGACAGCATATACAGCCACATTGCATGGCTAAAGGACATCAAAGACAAATACGGTATAGAGGTCCCGTTCCCCGTTATAGCGGACCTTGAGAAAGAAGTAGCCAGGGAATACAACATGATGGATGAGAAAGTCGGGGTCACTGTAAGGGGGGTATTCATAATTGATCCAAATCAGGTCGTGAGATGGATGATTTACTATCCTGCAGAAGTGGGAAGAAACATTAGGGAGATCATGAGGGTAATCAAGGCTCTGCAATTCAACTGGGACAAGAAACTGGCTACAGGAGCAAACTGGGAGCCTGGAAACGACGGAATTGCATCTGCACCCAATACATTCAAGGGCGCTATTGAACGAGAGAAGGAAGCGGGTGCCGAAAGATGGTACCTCAAGAAAGTGAAAGCCTGATCTCAATTGACACTGTGCGTAATGTATAACATAACCGTTGGGTCCATTCACCCATCGGTAATTTGTGTAGAAATATCGAACCTCGCAGCATCTCTCACCGACATGAGAGACCTGCTTTCAACCGATTACATAGAAGACGGCTTGAATGAATTCATAGGAACCTATGCCAGAACAGATGAGATAATGCCCACCGATAAAACTGTAGGATTTGTTGTTCTGAATACCACAAAAAAAATTATCTCATTGTCATTCAGCTTCTTGGAACCTGCGATGAAAACAGAACTGCAGAAAATTACGGATTCCTACCGGGAAATAGGGTACTCTGCCGATTTAGATATTTCTTGAAAGATAACCTTTTGACTCCATGCAGCACCTGCAGAATTTCCTTTTTTTGAGGGATAGGTGGCCATTTTTCACTGTTATGGGGGGGTATTCTTACACGGAACTTTAATGTCCGGAATTTCCCATAGTCGTTCAGAACAAATTCCCAAAATAAATTATTTCTACGGATATTTAACTCCGGGAATATTCTGCGTCTCCTCAATTCCTGTCAAGCACAGACATACATGCTATTATATTCCAATGATAACACTCTTCAGCCAAGATTACAGTACTCTTCCTTAATGAAATATCATCTGTTTCAAGTTGAATGAGCTTGCGCCGGTTATTGGATTATAAGTGAGATGTGTTGAAGGAGTACGAAAAATCATTATAAAAGCCGTGAATTTAGGAATAAATCGTAAATTCCCCTGATGGTTTATTACTCCAAAGAGTTAGTCTAAAAAGTTAAATAACGAACACAGATATACATTCAATGTGGGATTCTGCCATACAGTGGCTAATTATAATCGTCGCAGTACTGGTCCTTTTCGGCAGTACCAAAAAGATTCCAGATTTTGCCAGAAATCTTGGTAGGGCCACCGGAGAATTTAAGAGAGGTCAGGTTGAGCTTGAAAGCGAACTTAAGAAAGCTATGTACGGAAAACCTGAAACTCCAAAAGAAAATGAGGTTAACTATATTGAAGCTGCAAAGAACCTCGGAATAGACACCACTAACAAGACACAGGAACAGCTTGTCAAGGAAATATCGGACAAATTCAAGAATAGTGGTCAATGAAAGATGAGGACTTCCTACCGTTAATCTTCAGAAATCTGGATGAACTTAGATATCGGTTAGTGCGCATACTGATTGTATTCGGAGCGTTCTTCGTCTTTTTTCTTTCCTTTTCATATACCCAGATTATCGTTCTCGGGCACAGCATCCCGTTTGTAACGTTTGATGTTTATCATAACATACCTGCACAATTTCTGGCCCTTCTTGAAGCCCATGTTCTCCCCCCGGGGACCAAAATTATAACTTTAACTCCAACAGCTGGAGTGAGCGCCGACGTTTACATTGCAATGTTCCTGTCTCTTCTTTTCTCCATGCCGCACATAGTCTACCAGATTGGAAAATTCATAGGCCCTGCACTCAAGAAGAGTGAACAGCAGCTCATACGGACAATAACCATACCTTCCGCACTACTGTTTGCAGCCGGATCCATAATGGGAATATGGATAGTCGCGCCTGTTATTTTCAAGATTTTCCAGGACTTTAATGTAGGTCTTGGGGCTGAGTCCACGATGGGCATAATGAGTTTTGTGTCGTTTCTTCTCATTTATGTCATAACCTTCGGAATTTCGTTCGAAGTACCGGTTTTTATGTACGGTTTGACACGATCCGGCATGGTCAGTTCTGACCTGTGGTCCAGGAACTGGAGATATGCCGTCATCGGGGCGTTGATTTATGGAATGATATTTTCTCCCGGAGTGCTCGGTTTCACAATGATGCTCATGGCACTCCCGATGATGCTGCTATACTTTTCCGGTATATACTTTGCGAGAAGATACGAGAGAAACGCGAAAATTAAAGAATCAGAGCCTGTTCCTGAATCTCTCTAACTGAGTCATGGTGATACAGTCTGGATCGTAAATCTTGAAGAATAGATCATCAACTATGTTTCTGTGCTGAGATCCACTGTGACTGGTTTTTATCAACCTGAGAAGTCTTGGTTCAACTTTGCTGGAATATTCTACTGACTGCTTGACGAAATTTTTGTGATCCAATATCGTGGATACAAGACCGCTTTCCTTGGCCTGAACAGCATCGAATATTTTTCCGGATTTTACGCGGGAGAAAACTTTCCCGGGAAACCTGTCGGGTATCTCAGGAATTATTCCGGTCAGGGACGGTATTCCGAATACCACTTCCGGCATTCCAAACCTGGCAGTGTCGGAACATATAATTATGTCAGAGCATAGTGCGATCTCGAGGCCAAGACCAAGAGCATACCCATTGATTGCGCTTATGATTGGTTGTCTGCTACTTGTCATCGCCCTTGCAATGGTCGTGCCGAGGGAATACGCCTCTCTTATGTGCATTTTGTCCGATATTTTCTTGCAGTCCGCAGAATAGCCCATACTGAATGCCCTCTCCCCTGTGCCGGTGATAAGGATTGGGTTGTCGGCTGAGGTCTGTGCATCAGTAATGGCAATCAGCAAATCCCTTAAGCCGTCGTTGTTAAGAGAATTGTTGACCCCGTTTGATATAAAAATGACATTTACTCCAGAGTCTTCTGAAAATGATACCAGTGGTGTTCGTGTAATTGACAATTAGTAGAATATCCCTCAAGTAATTAAAATTTGATCTTGTAGAGAACGATCTAATACATGGTCAGATTGTATTTCCGGTCCATTCTCTCATAGTCTTCCAGTGATTTTATTCCCAGTGTTTCAGAGATCGCTTTCATTTCGCCGGCATATCTGGCATCGTATTTTTCTCTGCCAAGCTTTAGCCTGTGTTCATCTCTGTCAAAAAGAACCTGTTCACCATGCTTCCTGAGACAGTGTATGCATTCAGCCGCCGATTCTTCGTCATTTTTCAGGTGTAAAAAGCAGTTGTTGAAGCTTTCTGTCATTTATCATCACACCTCTTGCCGTCGTAAACGGGATACCGGATGTCGTAACGATCAATTGCCAGTTCCAGAAGATAGTAAAGAGATTCAAAATACTCGTCCGTTTCACCTGTCAGATCAAGCGTAGAACCGAGACTGGCCAGTGAGGATACATTCGTCCTGAAGTCCGAAAGCGAAATTTCTCCCTTCAGCAGATCTTCCAGTGAAGTGAGGAAAGATTTGAGATCCTCAAGTTTCGCCGACTTCTGATACTTGAGGGAAAGCTGGACCGAGCGTTTTCTCCTCCTTATTACCGAAATTGCGTCCTTGATGTCACCGTAAATCAGTGCACTCTTTATTATTTCCATATCTGAGATTATAGGCATATTTTATCACCCGAACAAGCCCGATGCAATGTTTATCACTGCCGGGAACCACAGTATCATCAGCGACAGGACGACAGTTATGGTGGCGGAAGCATATACCGGCACCTTTACAGATCTTGTAAGATCAAATTCCTGATCACCCACCGGGTTTCTACCGAACATGTACATTATCACCCTGAAATAGTAGAATACCGATATTGCGCTGTTCAGAATAGCTATAACTGCAAGCCACCACAGTCCCCCCTCAATCAGTGAAAGAAACAGAAGATATTTCGCAAAGAACCCTCCAGTCAGCGGTATCCCCGCAAGCGCGAGCAGAAGAATTGCAAAACTCACTGCCAGTGCAGGCGATTTCTTAGCCAGCCCGGAAACATCAGCCAGTTCTACAGATTCATGATTAACCGAGTTTAGCGCTATGAATGAACCTCCTTTCATGAATATGTAAACCAGAGAATAAAACATACCTGATGCTATCGCCAGACTTGCAACTCCGGATGTGATATTTCCGGTGGAAGATACAACGGCCAGGACGAGTATAAGGTAACCTGCCTGGGCAACACTGGAATAGGCCAATAATCGTTTCAGGTTGTTCTGCGACAGCGCCGAAATATTTCCGTATGTCATTGTTAGAATGGACAGGATCACGAAGAGATAGTAAACGTCCTTGAAATCAGATGAAAAGCCCAGAAGGAATACCTTGAGTATTACGACGTATGCCAGAACTTTGCTTCCAGCGGAAAGGAAAGCCGATACAGAGTTTTCTGCACCGTCATAGGTATCGATTGCCCACTGATGCATCGGGAATATGGCAAGTTTGAAACCGAAGCCCACGATCAGGAAGATCAGGGCCAGTGAAATCTCCGGCGTGGCTATGGAAGTTGCCAGTATTGAGAGGTTGAAGGTGCCGGTGCCAAGGTAAAAGAACGAGGAACCGAGGAGTATAAATGCAGTTGCTATAGTTCCCGTGAAAAAATACTTCACCGTGCCTTCGAGGTTACGCCTGCTCTTGCCGAAGCTTGCCAGTACGTAAGTGCCTATACTGAC
>JAJZKL010000103.1 GCA_021804185.1 Thermoplasmata archaeon
TCATAAGGACCAAACTACAGGATGAGGCAGGTTTGCCGAAAGAAATGATCGACAACTATGTTTCCAAAATACCTCTTGGAAGGCTGGGAGCTCCAATAGATGTTGCAAATGTCTTCGTATTTCTTGCCTCTGACGAATCATCATTCGTAACAGGTACAGAAATCGTAGTTGACGGTGGACAGATATGCCAGGAGTAAATTAGAAGGTAATTTAATTCCCAGTCAGTAAAAAAGAATAGTTTTAAAGGTTCAATAAGTGTTTAATCAAAATGGAGAGTTTTACAGATGAAGCTTGGAAATTTTAAATTGGATGGAGATAGTTTTTCTGGGGTCCTTCTGGACCAGGAGCACGTCATGAATTTATCTGAGGCGGCCAGAATCTTTCGGAGGAATAGCCTGACGGAGTTTTCCTCCACAGACAATATAATCAGGGGCAACAGGATGGAAGATGTCCGTCAGATTCTGAACATGGTGAAGGACAATTCAAAGAGAACTGAGAACTCAAAGGGGGGCATATTAATAAACTCCTTAAGCGATGTTGAATTTCTTACACCCCTGCTGCATCCTGGAAAGCTCATTCTGGCAGCTGTTAATTATTCTGCCCATGGGAGTGAAGGCAACCTAAACATTCCAGAACGACCATATTTCTTCACAAAATTCCCTGAATGTATGATCCCACATAATGGTACTGTGATAGCCCCCAGAATATCAGACCAGACAGATTATGAAGCTGAATTGGCTGTTGTCATGGGAAGGGAAGGGAAATATATTGAAAGGGAAGATGCCATGAGCTACATTGCCGGTTATACTGTGGTCAACGATATAAGCTACAGGGATTATCAGCTTGGTGACAGGGGCAGCAGAAGTCCCGCTTTAGGAATGGACTGGGTCAAAGGAAAGGCTTTTGATACGGCCTGTCCCATTGGACCCTATCTTGTAACCTCAGATGAAATAGCTGATCCTTACAGTCTTAAGATAAAAATGTATGTCAATGGGGATAAGCGCCAGGATGACGTTGCTGGCTCAATGATATTCAAGATAGATGAACTGATAGAATATTTATCTGCCGGGATCACGTTGAGGCCGGGTGATATAATCTCCACAGGAACCCCGGCAGGGGTTGGAGCTTTTACCGGAAACAGATATCTTGGTGATGGAGATATACTGGAGACAGTGATTGAGGGTGTGGGCGTCCTGAAGAATAGGGTAATCAAGGAGAAATAGTCTAAAAATCTAAATGAGCATTTTCAAGGGAAGCTTATATTTTTAGGTTATTCCTCATTTCTAACTATTCTGTGGTTCTTAACATAAGTCTTCTTTCATAGAAAATGAATCATATTCCGGGGACTCAATGTTCAATATGTCATGGTAACCTGTATTTGAGTCCACTTTGTCAAGCAATATTCAGCGAACACTGGGTTATATTCCATTGGATTATTATAAAAGCAAAAATCAAAACAATATTATCTACTGGAGTGATCATCGAGCATGGTGCTATATGCTAAGGATATAATGAGGAATTACACCTTCATGATGAGCCCGGAAACAACTGCTCTGGAAGCAGCAAAAATTATGAGCCAGGATCATACGGGATTCGTCATCATTCAGAAGGACGGCGCACCTTATGGAATCGTTACCGAATGGGATTATGTAAACAAGATTGTGGCTCAGGGGATGGACCCTGCAAAGGTTAAGCTTGGCGACATCATGACTCACCCAATCCACTCAGTAACTCCTAAGACCCCCACAGACCAACTCACCGTAATGATGAGCAAGGAAGGTATAAGGAGGATTATTGTTCTTGAGAACAACAAATTGATTGGTGTGGTTACCTCCAGGGACGTAATAAGGATATTCAAAGATTACATGGACAATCTTTCTGATGTAATTGCTAGGTTTGGTAATTTCTGACGTATCAGAAAGTCTTAACTTTATTCTTCTTGCTGCTGATGTGCATCCCCTTGAAAATATAGAAGAATATTGAAATCAGGTCTGCAGTATCGCCTGAACAGTATAATTTGAAATTTTCAGGCTCGTTCTTCCACATCTCCTCTATTGCCTCATTCACCGGCAATCCGCTTCTCATAGAAAGGAACTTATTCCTCTGCAGATCAAGATCTGAATAACCGGGGTGTATAACCACCTCTGAAAGTTTGCGCAGCCTATAATCCCCTTCAAGGGAAAACAGGTCGTCGGCTATGACATACATCATATCCGGGCAGTATGAAATAGATGCGTATCTTTTGATATTCCAAAGCTGCCTTGAATAACCACGTCGGATCATTTTCATCCTCAAAAGGGGAAGGTCATATCCCACATGGTTGTAGCCGATTATCACAGATGGTTTAAGTTCCGAAATTCTTCTGTCAAATTCAAGGAGAATCCGGTCCTCCTCCTTATCAGTGTCATCTCTGGCAATGAAGATTTCAGTTTCCACCTGAGAACCGACCATGTGACTCAAGGAGACCGCGATGATCCTTTCGCCTGTGAGGAAATCTTTGGAGGTGCGAATGATCGTTTCAAGATCTATGGAAACCACACACTCATTGCCAAAGTCCTCAAGGGCTTTCTGGATCAGGGGACCATAAATGTTAGCAGGCATCTTCATGAACATGCCGGATTATACTAAAATCCTTTCAGGTCAGGCTGGAACAGATAAGGGATCTCAGGAGGTTAGTTACCTCTCCCGTCGAATTGTCCTGAATGGTTCTTACTGCGGCTCAATGGATAAACCCTCGTTATTACCCATGGGGAAGGCTGTTCCCAGGTAGCATTTCCAAAACTAATTGTAAAATAAAGCTGAAGAATCTCAATGACTATTGGTAGCAGATGGATTCAACATGATACAAATCAAAAAAACGAGCCTATAAAATTTTAAAGTCTATTGGATGATTAACCTCACATGAGATTTGCGCAGAGAGACTATGTTGCAATAAGGAGGAATAAAGAAGCCCTGAAGGATATAGTGGTCAACTTCTTCAAGGAAGAAGGTTTCAGGGTCACGTGGGCCGCTCATGAGAGAGTATATATCGTGCAGGCTTCAAAGGGAGGAGTATTCAGACCACTTCTTGGAAACGACAGGAGTTTCACCGTTCTGATTGAAGGCAACGAGATCAGCCCCAAAATAAAGATTGGGATAATGAGGATGTTGGAAAATCCAACAGAAACGGAAATCAGAAAACTGGTGGCTCATCCATCGTCTGAATACGAAGAGATACCGGAATCATTGTGGACTTACGAGATGGAACACCATCTCTGGCACTATCTGGAAACAGAGATTAACCTTTCAGGAAACTGAATAGGTTCTATCTCCATTTTTCTCCTGTTATCCTTTCAAACATTCTGGAATACAGATCAGAAACTTCTCCCACCATGCTGGGGGGAAGTTTGGGAATTGGCGGTTCAGGCAAGCCTTTTTCTCTCGCCTCGTACAAATTTTGGTGATGACCGGTATTTCTATAATACTGCCTGACAAACTCCTTGCTGAGCTCCACTATGTTGCCATTATCAAATTCCTTTTTCTCCCAGAACCTGTCTTCATCCACAGTCCCGAAAGTATCTATAAGAACAGGTTCCCTCGAAGGGCCGAATGCAAACTCCTTCTTACCGTCGACGTGGATCAGTCCTCTTTTTCCTACTTCCCTCGAGATTCTCCGGTCAATCTTCAGTACAGTGTCTTCAATGTCCCTCAGTTCAGATTTTGACATTCCTCCAATCTCTATGACGTCACCCGTCTTTAGAGGGCGATCAAACTTCTCGAACTTTGTGGTAACCTCAAAATATGGATCAATAAGTTCCTCCCCATATTCTGGCTGATGCTTGATCCCGACCTCCTGCGGAGTTATCGTACCCTTCCTGATCCTATCAAAAAGTGTTCCTGCGACATGGTATCTCATTATGAATTCAAGAGGTATCACGTATTCCACTTCAAATGGATTTCCTTTCTTCTCGGGGACATAGAACTTCATCACTCTCATTTCCTCGGGAGAAGGTGTTTCTATATAATGTGTTGAAATATCACTAGTATCAGCCACCAGCTTGAACCAGAATGTAGAGGTCCGGCAGAGTGACTCCCCCTTTCCGGGTATAAGGTTAGGAATTATCTGATCAAAGACAGAAATTCTATTGCTAAACTTAAAAAGCAGGGTTTCACCCTCGTCGTAAACGTCCTTGACTTTGCCAACTCTTGCGGGCTTCACACTTGGTAAATGTTCAAACATAGTTAAATTATTCAGTATCAATATTCCTGCGATTGAATGATATTAGTGGAAGTCATACGGAACTGAATTGAAAGATATAACGTCCCTGAGAACCAGTACACTGGAGAAACTCATTAGAGACAGAAAATTTCGCGATAGCTTTAATGACTCAGTTGACCGTGCAATAGGCTTCATCGATGCAGGCTTCTCAGGTAGGAAACTCCTTGAGTCTCTGAATGCGGGGGCATCAATTTCTCAGCAAATTGTTGAAATAGCAAAGGCCAGGGTGAATTCAAGAGGCAGGTTCTCTGGATGGAACAGGCTATGGCTGGATCACTTCAGTTCGAAATACGCAACCCCTGAAGAGATCTGCAGATACAGATCCGGCAGAATAACAAACAGCGAAATACTGGATGTCGGCTCAGGTTCTGGCCTTCAGGCAATTTTCCTCTCCATATACGGCAAGAACAGTGTCACCGGAATAGAACGGGACCCCGTCAGGTTGTATCTTTCGAGGCTGAATTCAATTGAAATGGAATCATCAGAGATAAGCTTCATCATGGGAGATTTCTTCAAAACAGATCTATCACGCATAATCAAGAAGGATACGGTTGTGTATTCTGACCCATTGAGAATACCAGGCCCCGGCCATAAATCAATCCACAGCCTGTCCCCTTCCCCTGTTAAGGTAATGCGAAAATTTTCTGGCGTCACGGAGAACTTCTGTTTCGACCTTCCGCCGACTCTGGTCCCCCACGATATAGAAATATCAGGTGAGAAGGAGTACATATCGGTAGATCACACCCTGAAAAGGCTGACCCTTTACACAGGCGACCTAAGAAGATCAGAAACCAGTGCAGTTCTCTTGCCAGAGGGAAGAGAATTCAGGGGAATGCCATATGAACAGGAGTTAGAGCTAGGTGAACCATCGAGTTATATTTATGTTGTGGACCCGGCCATTGTCAGGGCTGGTCTGATCCGACTCATTCAGAATGGAGAGAAATACAGCTTAATTCATTCAGACCGTAGGAGAACCGTCCTTACCTCCCGGGTACTGTATTCTGATTTCCCAGGTGAGGTCTATCAGGTAAACGGAAGATGTGACAAAGACAGTATCAGGGAACTCTTAATCGATTCCGGTGCCGGAAAGGTGATTCTTAGATATTCACTGAATTCAGAAGAATACTATGGATTAAGGCATAATTTCGAGAAGGGG
>JAJZKL010000104.1 GCA_021804185.1 Thermoplasmata archaeon
CGCTTATCTTTCCGGTCATGGAAAGTGAAAAAGTCTTGATGCCCATTGTTCTTTCGAGAACATATGAAACTATGTCATCCCTGGAGAATGATGACAGGTATATCCTTCCCTTGTCTCTCTTTATGACAGCATTCTGTCCTTTCTTCCTTAGTCCGGCTAAAATGTTCCTCACAAGTGCCTGTTCCATGCTGTTCCTGGCCCTTGGGCCCTTCAGCCCAAGTTCTGAATATCTTATTATGTATACTGGCTCATCAAAAATCATCTGGAATCACTCCTCATCACCATAAGATCGGGGTGTTTCCGCATGAATTCCGTAAGCCCCCCTTCCAGTGAATATGTGTCTATCCCGTATTTTTTTGAAAAAACTGAACCCAGCCTGAGGCTTTTATGGCCCCTGGAACATACGAACACTATTTTCTTTCCGGAAAGACCAGTTTTATTTTCGGCGGAAGTGCAGAATTCTTTATAGATCACGGAGTTTACAGTCCGAAATCTCTTAAACATGGTTGAAGGCCTGGCATCCACGACAATCATGTCTCCGCTCTTTATGAAACATGCCATTTCATCACATGAAACAATTCTGCAGGTCATGGGAAATTCAAGGTAAAATCCTGAAAGGTTCATTAAGTGATCCAACGAGGATTGGCCATTCCCGTATAATCCATTTCCTGGCAGTTGCCTCCCTTAGCTTTTCCGTTACATGGGACCAGGCAGAAAGGTCATCAACCTCGTACAGCACAACGAATTCCTGGTCCCCAAGCCCAAAGCTGTATGTAGTGTATGACCTTATATCCCTGTTTTCCGGATGCGAAACTGCCATCCCTATATGTTCGGCAAGTATTTTCTTTCTTTCCTCGTAGTCGATGAGGTACCAGTCCACGGTCTTGCTCATGGGGTATGCAACAAAATACGGTGAAGGATCATTATGTAACGTATCTTCCAGGGTTGCTTTCCCCTTCAGATAGGGGGAATGTTCGTAAATCGAGATCATGCTGAAAGAAGTTTCTGCCATACCCCTGAAAAGAAGGTTCAGGCCTGCCTTGAAATCGTAAAAACTTTCAGGCTTGTAAGAGGATACCCAGAATACAAAATCGCTGTCGTAACGCAGGGACCTGTATGAACGTATATTGATGAAATTACTTCTCAGGAGTTCCAGTTTCCCGTCAATAACATTTTCCAGGGTCGCTATTTCATCCCTTTTCGAATTCCACAGTTTCTCAGTACCCTTGTAGGAAAGTATCATTGTATAGATTTTATTGGCCAAAATTATCATCCGCGTATTCCCGCCAGTTTTAAAAATATTGCCAGTGTTTCACCATCGGGAATGCATGGGGATCGAAAAAAGGTCAAATGGCGGTTATTATCATGGCAATCAGTTTCTCACAAAGTATATTAGCCCAGTTGTTAATATTATGGTATGTCCGAACAACCATATTTTGACACTGTCAATGCAGTGGAATATTACGTGGGATCAGCCAAGCAGTGGGCATTTTTCCACCAGAAAGCAATGGGATTCAACCTGAAGGCATACGCAGGTCCAGAAACTGGTGTGAGAGACAGGGTATCATATTTAATGGAACAGGGCAATATCAATCTCGTTTTTACATCCTTCCTTAACCACAATTCACCAATAGCAGAACATGTCAAGCTTCATGGCGACGGAGTCAGGGATATATCACTGAAGGTCCCAAATATAGAGGAGACCAATGAATTCGTGGCTAAAAGGGGTGTTGTAAAACCGGGGAAGATAGAAACTGTGAAGGGCGATTTCGGGAAGATCAAAAGATCAGTCATACCATCCTATGGAGACACCATACATTCTCTGGTGGATGTTTCAGAATATGACGACATGGTTCCGCCCGGATTTGAACCATCAGACATAAAAGAGAAGCCAACAGGACTCAAGAGGATCGACCATGTTGTCGGTAATGTCGAGGACAGGAAAATGGATTCCTGGGTGGATTATTACATAAAGGGCATGGGGTTTGAGCAACTCGTGACCTTTGACGACAAGGACATCAGCACAGAATATTCATCACTCCGGTCGAAAGTGGTGCAGTACAATGACAGGAGTATTGTATTCCCCATTAATGAACCCGCACTTGGCCTCAAGAAATCCCAGATACAGGAATACCTGGACTACTATAATTCACCTGGGGTGCAGCATATTGCTCTGGAGACAGATGACATAATAAAAACTGTAACCGAACTTAAGCAGAGGGGCGTGGAATTCCTCTACACACCGGCAAAATACTACGACACGTTGACCGAACATGTGGGCAGTATCCATGAAGACATTGAGAAGCTGAAGAATCTCTACATACTCGTGGACAGGGATGAATACGGGTACCTGCTGCAGATATTCACAAAGCCCATGGGCGACAGGCCAACCTTCTTTTATGAAGTTATTCAGAGGAAAGGCGCAAGATCATTTGGAAAGGGAACCTTCAAGGCGCTTTTTGAATCCATTGAGAGAGAGCAGGCCAAGAGGGGTAACCTCTAAATCCCCTGTTCAGGGCAATACAATTATCATAAGCCAGAAAATTAAAAAGGGAAACAGTGATAGAGACATTGTTACCGGCCTGAAACAATAGCTGGTTCGGGGAATAATTTCAATGAAAGTTGCAAGGATCAGGAGCGATGAAGGAAGATATACGGCGGTATTCGGCAAGGACAGGTGGATCGACGTATCTGCAATACTGAACGACACGGGTGACAATATTGAAAAGTCATTTTTCTCCACCCTTATCAGGAACAGGGACAAGATTTTGAAATTCATAGAGGAGACACCATCTGAAGATCTTGTAGAGGTTGTTCCAAGGACATTTCTCATTCCGGTTCCCAGAGTGAACCAGATCCGTGATTTCTATGCTTTCGAGGATCATGTCAGGAGGGCAAGGGAGAGGCGCGGTCTTGAAATGGTCCCTGAATGGTATGAGATTCCAGCTTTTTACTATTCAGGAACGTCCAACCTTTTTGGGTCCAATGACGGCATACCTTATCCGTCTTATACTTCAGAGCTGGATTATGAGCTGGAAGTGGCTGCAGTAATAGGTAAAGAAGGAAGGAATATACCCAGGGGAGAGGCAAAGGACTACATTTTCGGGCTGGTGCTTGTCAACGACTGGAGCGCCAGGGATGTCCAGAGGAAGGAGATGAAGATCGGGCTGGGTCCGGCGAAGTCAAAGGATTTTGCTACATCCTTCGGCCCTTACATTACAACAATGGATGAATTTGCTGACCTGACAAACAGTGAGGGCAAGATAGACGTTTCCTTGTCAGCTTCGGTCAATGGAAATACTTACTCCCAGGGAAATCTCAAGTCAATTCACTGGGATTTCGAGGACATGATCTCGTGGGCATCCCAGGATACCACGCTGAGGCCGGGGGATATAATCATGTCCGGGACAGTGGGAACGGGCTGCATACTCGAGATTGGCCCTGAAGAACATGGGTGGCTCAAGAAGGGAGATATTGTAAGGTTCCATTCAGAAATGCTTGGAGAAACATCAAACAAGATAGTTGAGGGATGAAAATGGTGTATTATGTAAAACAGGGTATTGTACCCCACAGCAGGCATACATATGAGGACAGGGAAAAAGTGAGGAAGGAGGAACTCTTTGGTGAGGAGAGCTTTGACGGCCCATATTCGCTCATATACCATGTGAATGAACCAACAAGGGTCAGTTCCGTCAAGCAGGAGAAGAAACAGGTTTCAGCAGGTACGGATGCTGCCATGCTTCACCGTCATTTCAGGACATCCGAAATTGATTATTCAACCGATCATTTCAGGTCCAGGGAGGTTATACTTTTCAACAGCACCCTGAAAATGGGCGTCATGAAGCTAAGGGGGAGTTCTTCCGACTTCTTTTACAGGAATGCACTTCATGATGAGGTCCTTTTCATACACAAAGGCAGCGGAACACTGAATTCAATGCTTGGAGACCTGAAATTCGGGAAGAACGACTATGTTTATATACCAAAGGGAACCACATATAAAATTCATCATGAGGGGGACCTGGACACATTTTTTGTGCAATCCAGGGATAGGATCGGAATCCCGCCCCGCTATCTCAATGTATACGGCCAGTTGAAAGAAGGCACGCCATATTATGAAAGGGACTTCAGGACTCCTGTCCTGGGGAAACCTACACTGGAAAAAGGCGATTACACTGTATACGTGGACTATTCATCCTACTTTGCTGTTGAAAAAAGGGACGAGCACCCATTTGACGTAGAGGGATGGGACGGCTATCTTTACCCATATGCCATAAACACCGAAACAATGGCTCCCATAGTTGGAAAACTTCACCAGTCGCCACCCGTCCATGAAACATTCAGCGGGAAATCATTCATGGTAGGCACATTCCTCCCCAGGAAATTCGATTTCCATCCCAGGTCCATACCTATTTCATACTACCACAGCAACATAGATACTGATGAAGTACTGTTCTACTCCTCAGGGAATTTCATGAGCAGGAAAGGCATAGAACCCGGTTCAATCACCATTCATGTGAGGGGCTTGATCCATGGGCCACAGCCAGGTTCGGTGGAGAATGCAATCGGGAAGGAGGGGACCGATGAGATTGCGGTCATGGTGGAGGCATATGAACCCCTCATACCCACGAAGAAGTCAGAGGAGATAGAGGATAAGGACTATATGAAATCCTGGTATGCCTGATCATGGAATTCAACTACCTGCCCATAAGAAGGGTATTTTACGGTAACGGGTCAATTGAAAACCTAGAATCGATTATTTCAGAGAATGGAATGAAGCACCCTCTTATTGTATCGGGTCATTCCGTATCAAGGACCACATTCTACCAGGACCTGATTGATTCTATAAAGATACCTTTCACGGAATTTGCGCAGATAACCCAGCACTCTCCAATGGAGGAAATTGAACATGGGGTGGAGAGCATGCGGAACGAAAGGTGTGATTCCATCATATCGGTAGGCGGCGGAAGCGTCATAGATGCATCCAAGGTCAT
Source organism: Thermoplasmata archaeon (assembly GCA_021804185.1). The sequence goes on from JAJZKL010000104.1 coordinate 4,992, forward strand.
TCGGTATTACTACAACATGGACGCAATACAGGTCGCTGTGCCCACAACCCTGTCCGCCGCGGAATTTTCCCATATTGCCGGTTATACCATCGGAGGGGAAAAGATGGGTGTCAGGGATAAGGGCATCACGCCCCAGTATGTCATACTTGATCCAGCAGCCACTGCAGAAACACCTGATATTTTATGGAAATCAACAGGCATAAGGAGCCTGGATCATGCGCTTGAGACAATTGTGTCAAACAGCTTCAGCGAGCCGGCAGTCATGTTTGCAATGAAGGCCATAGAGAAAATCATGACAAATCTTGAGAAAACAGGACTGGAAGCAAGGCTGGAATGCCAGAAGGCAGCATGGTATTCATATTTTGAAGTTTTTGATGCTTCAATGGGCCTGAGTCACAATATAG
>JAJZKL010000105.1 GCA_021804185.1 Thermoplasmata archaeon
GTCATTTCAATAATGAGATTCCCTTCTGAGTCTGCAGTCGCAAAATTAGCTCTGAAGGCCAAATCACCTCCAGATAACCTCAGGCCCAGGCCCATAGCCTCGAATGGGCCTCTTCCCGAGTAGAATCGCACTGGATCATATCCGAGAAGTGACAGGTGGGAGGTATCTGAGCCTGTTGTCATTCCCAAACTTACAGAATGCATAAGGCCCCCCAATCCCCTCCTTATCAGGGAATTCATATTTGGGCGGTAGGCAGCCTGAAGAGGAGTAATGCCTCCAAGTTCACGACAAGGCCTGTCTCCGAGCCCGTCCATAACAATGAGAAGCATTGGTATTCCCAATTCAATCACGTACCCTCTTCCCAGCTATCGGAATACTTGACCTGTTCATCGCTGAGATTGTCAATTTTTATTCCCATTGAATCGAGCTTTATTGCTGCTATTTCGTAGTCAATCTCTCTTGGAACTGCAAATACACCGGGCTCCAGACTTCCATGATTCTTCAACAGGTATTCAGCTGTAAGGGCCTGGACAGCAAAACTCATATCCATGATCTCAACAGGATGGCCCTGACCGGCTGCAAGGTTTACAAGCCTGCCCTCCGCTATCAGATTTATTTCGTTGCCATTTTCAAGCCTGTATTTTCTAACATAGTCTCTTACCTGCTTCTTTTCAATTGATCTGGATTCCAGTTCTCTGAAGGGAATCTCATTATTGAAATGGCCTGAGTTTGCCAGAATTAGATTATGCTTAGCCGTAAGAAGGTCCTCATATGTGATTATATCCCTCATTCCAGTTGCAGTGACAACAAGATCGGCAGTCTTCAGAGCATCCCTCATTTTCCTCACAGTAAAACCATCCATTGCAGCTTCTACTGCTTTGACCTGATCCACCTCGGTTACAGTGACGAAGGCCCCCATCCCTTTCATCCTCATGGCTATGCCTTTTCCACACCACCCATATCCTGCCACAACAACACTCTTTCCTGCTATAAGGGTGTTTGTTGCATTCATTATGCCATCAAGTGTGCTCTGGCCTGTTCCATAACGATTATCGAAAAAATGCTTCATCTGAGCATCATTCACGTCAAACATTGGAAATTTCAGTATATTCTGCTTTTCCATAGCCCTGAGCCTCACGACGCCCGTGGTAGTCTCCTCGTTTCCACCGAAAATATCCTTCTGGAGGTCCTTTCTCTCCTGGTGGACAATTTTTGTAAGATCTCCTCCGTCATCAATTATGATGTTAGGTTTCAGATCAAGAGTTTTGTTAAGATACTCGTAGTATTCAGACTCTGTCTCACCTTTCCTTGCGTAGACTTCCATACCTCTTGTGACTTTCAGGGATTCAACAACGCTGTCATCTGAACTGAGGGGGTTGCATGATGCCATTCTCACCTGTGCTCCTCCTTCCTTGAGAAGATATGCGAATACCCCGGTCTTCGCTTCTACATGAAGGGCCATTGCTATACGGACACCTTTGAATGGAAGCTCCTTCCTGAACCTCTTCCTGATGGCTGAAAGAACATCCATCCTCTCATATGCCCACTGGAACCTGAGATCCCCTTTTTCAAGATTTTCTGTCATATATACAGTGATTGCGGATCAAGATTTATAATTACACCCTCGCCCAACCCAGAAACTTCCAAGAACTTCAGTTTCATCTCATGGGTGTGACGGAACAGAGGCATGCCATCTTCTTCGATGATTATGTTTCCCAGGTAGATGTAAAAGTGATCTATCCTCCTGCTCCGTATCAGCTGATTGATGACATCCCTCCCGCCTTCAACTAAAATATTTCTGAACCCCATGCTGCCGAGATCATCAAGAATTTTTTCCATGTATAATCCTTCCTTCTCCCTTCTTACAATTCTGGCATGTCCTAGCTCTTCTCTGCTTGAAGAGGAGAATATTATGGTTTCCTGTTGATCATTCAGCACATTGGAATTCTCCGGAATCCTCAGGTGTTCATCCAGAATTATCCGGGCTGGTCTGCGATCACTCATCAGGTATTTCTCATTTATACCAAGATATGGATTATCATTGATGATCGTTCTGGCCCCTACCAGAATTGCATCTGACTCAGCCCTCAGCCTGTGGACTCTTTCCATATCCTCATTTCCGGATATTCTCACTCTTCTGCCATTTCTTCCTGCCATCATTCCATTGAGGCTGAGTGCTACATTGACGGTGACTGTTGTGTTATGGGCCACATTTCATGTAATGCGAATTTAAATTAAAACTGATCCTGCATTCATATTGCAATTTTCAAAACATGTATATGCATCACCTGCATTTCACTGAAAGAATGAGGATCAGCGACCTTGGACTTCCAGACAACTTCCTAAACCTCTTTGACGGAAGCGATTATACACTTTACCCCCACCAGAAAGACGCAGTTTCCCGCATAAACGAGAAAAAAAGCCTTATTCTGTCAGTGCCCACGGCATCGGGAAAGACACTTGTTGCCTATGTCGCCATCTTCAAGGAATACCTCAGGCATGGAAGGTGCATCTATATTGTGCCTCTTAAGGCCCTGGCTTCAGAGAAATTTGATGAGTTAAAGGATCTAAGGCAATTTGGAGTGCGGGTTGGAATATCGGTGGGTGACTATGAAGAATCCCCCGAAATCCTGAAAAGATTCGATGTTCTTGTCTGTACATCAGAGAAGGCGGATTCACTGTTTCACCATGATCCTTCTATGATGTTTGACATATCACTCATTGTGGCGGACGAGCTGCACCTCGTTGGCGACCCCAACAGAGGGCCCAGGCTTGAGATGTTCCTTACTGCTGCAAAGTACATGAATCCTGATATCACCATCCTTGGGCTCTCTGCAACAATAAGTAATTCCACTGAACTTTCTGAATGGCTGCAATGTGATCTTATCAACAGCGATTTCAGGCCAGTGGAGCTTAGAAAAGGACTGATCTCTGACTCGACAATGATATTTGATGACAGTGAGAAGATTAAACTCAGGCGAAAGATGGAGCTGCAGGATGCAGTTTCCTATTTCATTAACCAGGGGGGGCAGGTTCTAGTTTTTGTAAATTCCAGAAAAAGGGCTGAGGACACTGCTGTCAAACTTTCACTGACACTTGGGCTTTCATCCGGTGAGGGTTTAACAGAACCAGAGGAGAAGACCGACAGGTTTGCCAGAATCCTTGCCACCATAATTCCGAGAGGAGTGGCATTCCACCATGCAGGACTTTCTGGCTCGGATAGAAAGATGGTTGAAGATAGATTCAAAGCAGGTGAACTGAAGGTGATTGTTGCCACTCCAACACTTGCTGCAGGAGTTAATCTGCCCGCCAGGGCAGTAATAATCAGGGATATAACACGTTTCTCTGATGGCGCTGTCGGATACATCTCCAATACAGAGGTTAACCAGATGTTGGGGAGAGCGGGAAGACCGAAATTTGACACTGTAGGGTACGGTGTCATATATTCAGCGAATCCATCCTCTATAGAAAGGATAAGGGAATATTTCAATGGTGAATCAGAACCGGTGATTTCAAACCTTGGAAATGGCAGGATGATCAGGTTCAACACACTTGCACTCATATCCACAGGACTTGGCTCAACTAAAGAGAATATACTGAAATTCTTCCAGAAATCGCTGCTGGCTGTTCAGAAAGATCTGAAGAGCATGGAACCTGCACTGGACTCTTCCATCCAGTATCTCATAGAGAATGGCCTGGCAAAGTCGCTTGGTGAAAGGCTTTCCATTTCACAGATTGGGAAACTTGTTAGCGATCTCTATATCGATCCTCAGACAGCAATACTGTTCAGGGACTATCTGAGCAATGGAAACCATGAGGATGAATCGGCTATAACTATAATATCAATGTCCCAGGATCTTCAACCCATAAATATGAGAAGCAGCGAACAGGAAATGGTTGAGGAATTTCTGATATCCAGGGATCTCCCATACTTTGACCTGGATGACTATGAATCCAGGATAAAGACCGCAATGGTGCTTCTGGACTGGATAAATGAGGTTGGAATAGACCAGATATGTGAAAAATACGGCATTGGACCCGGAGACATACAGTCAAGGATAAGTACAGCAGAGTGGATGGCTTTTGCACTTGGGAGAATGGCCCGAATGTTTCTTCCACAGAAATCATCATATTTCCAGATGCTGAGCCTGAGGTTAGGGGAAGGCATCAAGTCCGACATAATGGAGCTCACGACTGTTCCCAATATAGGTAGAGTCAGGGCCAGAAGGCTCTACAATGCAGGAATAAAAAGCGTTGAGCAGCTTGCATCTGCCAGTGTCGAATCACTGAAAAGGATTGCAGGATTTTCGGACAGGCTTTCTGAAGAGACAATATCACATGCTGCACACCTAAGGGATATTAGATGACCATCCACGCTTCTGTTCCAAGAAACGAGGCTCAGGCTGCCATAGAATGGCTCAGAGCAAACAAACTCATTGACGACAGTTTCAGGATCCAGAATACTGGTTCTAAAGTTCTTATTCCACTAAAAACGCCAAGTTTAGGAAAGCCACCATTCGAAGTTGAAATAGAGGATATGGTGGGAAAGAAAAGAGAGAACAGGAATAAGCCTGTTTCAGCCAGGGCCTCCTTTGACCATCTCGGATCGGTGGCAATACTGAAGATCCGGGACGCCAATCGAGCAATGGAGGTGGCCGATTCTATCCTTCAGACAAACACAAGCATAAGGAGCGTCTATCTTGACAGAGGAATTACAGGGAGAGAAAGGGTCAGGAACCTGACACTGCTGGCTGGGGAGGAGAATTATCTCGTTACCCACAGGGAGAATGGCTTAAGGTTCATGTTTGATATCAGGGAGGTATATTTTTCGCCACGGCTTGCAACTGAACGACTTCTTCTATCGAAAAGATGCGGTGAAAATGAACGTATACTAGATATGTTCTCAGGAATTGGCCCATTTGCAATAACCATAGCAAAGCTTGCAGGATCCAGTGTAAGGTGTTTTGACCTCAATGAGAGGTGCATATACTGGCTTGGAAAAAATGCTTCCCTGAATGGAGTCACCGAAAAAATTTCAATGGAGGCTGGAGACTCAGGTACTCTAATAGAGAGTGAAGGGAAATTTGACAGAATAATAATGAATCTGCCACACAGTGCAGGAGAATTCTTATCTTCAGCAATGAAGCACCTGAAGCCTGGAGGGGTGATCAATTACTACGAAATATCCAATTCTGTTGAGCTTGAAAAAAGGATGGAACAGATAAGAGATCTTGGTTTGGTGATCTCCCGGAAGAGAATAGTTCACGGCTATGCACCTGGAGTTTATATGCACTCACTGGAACTCGCCTTAAACCATGGAATTAAGCCAAGTATTTTTAATGAAGATTCTAATTGATGTATAGTATTCCGATCTCTGTCATAACATATGTGGA
>JAJZKL010000106.1 GCA_021804185.1 Thermoplasmata archaeon
GAGAGGGACTCACTTATGATGATGTTTTACTGGTCCCGTCAAGGACTGCGGTTGAACCCAAGGAGATTGATGTGAGTTCACGTGTCTCAAGACACATTCAGGTAAAAGTTCCCCTTCTTAGTTCCCCAATGGATACAGTGACAGAAACTCAAATGGCAATTTCTATGGCGAGGGCCGGCGCCATTGGAGTGATACATCGAAACCTCACAGTAAATCAACAAGCGATGATGGTGAGAAACGTTAAGCGTGAAGAGTCCATAATTATAAGAAATGTTCATACCGTCTCTCCAGACACCACAATTCAGGAAGTCAGGAACATAATGGGTACCAAGAAGATAGGGGGCTTGCCAGTCCTTGAAGGGGACAAACTTGTTGGAATTGTTACAAAAAGGGATCTGGAATTCGCCGGAAAGCAGGTAAAGACAGTTGAGGACATAATGGTCAAAAAAGTCATCTCCGCCAGGGATAACATAAAGATAGAGGAGGCAATAGAAATTCTCTACAATAACCGCATAGAAAAGCTCCCTCTTGTAGATTCAAAGGGCAGGGTAGTTGGCCTTATTACAGCTAAAGACATAAACACAAGGCAGAAGTTCCCAAATGCATCTAGGGATGAAGAGGGCCAGCTTCTGGTCGGAGCTGCAGTTGGGCCATTCGATATTGAAAGAGCCGTTGCTCTTGAGAAGGAGGGGGCAAACCTGATTGTTGTGGATACTGCACATGCCCATAATCAGAACGTAATGAACTCAATAAAAAAGATGAGGAAAGATGTATCGGTGGATATAATGGCTGGAAACATAGCTACTTCAGAAGCAGCAGAAGATCTGATATCACTGGATGTTGACGCTCTGAGGGTTGGAATAGGCCCCGGCTCAATATGCACAACAAGAATTATAGCAGGCATAGGTGTACCGCAGATTACTGCTATTTCAGATACAGCAGAGGTAGCATCCGAGCATGGCGTACCTGTCGTGGCAGATGGAGGAATAAGGTTTTCCGGTGACATTGTGAAAGCATTTGGGGCTGGTGCGAGTTCTGTAATGCTAGGTTCCCTCTTCGCAGGTACAGATGAGAGCCCTGGCAACGAAATTATAATCAGTGGAAGAAAGTACAAGGCCTACAGGGGCATGGGCTCGATAGGTGCTATACAGACAGGATTATCAGACAGGTATGGAAAGGTGGGAAGTTCAAAGTTTGTTGCAGAGGGAGTTGAAGGAGCAGTTCCATACAGGGGCAAGGTTGAAGAGGTCATCTACCAGCTAGTGGGTGGCATCCGTTCTGGAATGGGATACGTCGGTGCAAAGAATATTGATGACCTGAGGAAGAATGCAAGATTTGTCAGAATAACCGGCAATGGGCTCAGGGAAAGCCACCCCCATGACATAAGGATAACAGCTGAACCCCCAAATTACCAGCTTTACAACTATTCATAATAATGTGGAATGTCTTTTTCACATTCCATAGAATAATTTTTATCCTGAATTTTGGATCATGAGCCAGAATGAAGAAATTTCCATTTGTACTGCTGGTAACCATGGCTCTTCTGCTTTCGGCCATTCCTGCATCACATGCATCCACAACCACAGTCACTATAAACAGTGCTAATGACAGTGCAGCGGTCAGCACCGTGGTTAATTCCACACTTAACATAACAGGTAGTCCGGTAGTACTTAATGCCCTTCAAATATCAAACCAGTCAATAACGTTTTCAGCGTCTGGGAACTCATCTACAGAGGCCGGAATTGAGAGCTCGATAGCCACACTTGAAACAGGCATCTCTGTAAGTAACATTACGCTTGGGTTCAATGAGACCTCCATAAACAATGCAAACAAAGGGCTTATTCAGATACTGTATTCTACAAGCCTTTCAATGGATCTGAAGGGTATGGTAAATGGAAAGACAATAAATATGACATGGAGGTCATTTAACTTCAGGGGTAATCTGACAGAGAAAGGCCATAATGCTAACTCAATTGGAAAGCTGGGCGTATATTTCAGCACTGAGCCAAATTTCCTGAATTTTTCCGCCTTCTCTAAATCGCTTTCGAACTGGACATCATCTTATATCTCCTCATTGAATGACACCGAATTTTCAATGTCATCTAGCGCAAATTACACCTCTTCTGCCGGGCTGGGGCTATTCAATTTAAGCCTGCATATAGATCCACAGTACGTCATAAAAGCTCCAGGTTATGATAACGCATCTGGCAATTCAATAAATATAGGTAATCCGCCTGCCCATAAAAGTGACCTCTATTACGGAATTGCAGCAGGTTTTATCATAATTGTAATAGTTCTTTACTACTATACCAGGTTCAGGCGCCGTTAATATGCCTGATCCTGTAATTCTTCTCAATTTCTGTCAAATCCATTCTTCCAATGTCATCAACAAAATTCCTTAGCCTTAAGAAATTGTCTTTGAATCGTTCATATCTCTTCGGGTTTCGAAGGATTGCAGCCGGATGGAACTGAGGCGCTATGAATGTGTTTCCAATGGCAAATATTGAACCCTCCACTTCTGATATTGGCCCAAAATCTATCCCCAGGACGCTCCTCAGGGATTTCAGTGGAGAATTTCCCATTGGGATCAGAATCTGCGGACGAAGAATGTTTATTTCAGCCCTGAGGAAATTGCTGCATTTCCTTATTTCAGAAATCCTGGGAGTCTTTCCTATTTTCGGCCTGCATCGGACTGCATTTGAAATGTAAACGCTGTCTATGTTAAGTTCTGCAATCTCCATTACGGTCCTGAGGAGCTTTCCGCTCCTGCCTACGAATGGGATTCCTGTTTCATCCTCCCTGGCCCCTGGTGCCTCGCCTATTACCATAATCTGGGGGTTTGTTTCACCAGTTCCACATACGGCTCTCTTACGGGAGAAGAAAAGATCGCATCTCTTGCAGGATTGAATTTCCCGGTTGAGCTCCTGAAGGGAATCCATGGGTTCGATTATTCCGTTGATTTATTTACTACTTTTGTTTGGGCATTTCCAGATTTGCCAAAGGAGGAAAGGAAGATGCCAGCACTGATCAATGCGAAGCCGGCATAAGTGTACGTCGTACTGACCTCATGAAGGAGGATAAGGCTAAAAACAATGGACAAAGCAGGAACAAGGAAGAAGAATGATGATATTTCGGAGACAGGGTATTTTCTTACAAGGTACAGGAAAATGCCGTAGGCTACAGCAGTACCGATAGACCCCATAAGCAGTGTTATAAGAAGGAACTGAACTGTAAGACCGTGAATTGTGAAGTTTCCTGGCGCCAGAGAGAATAGGGCAAGGAATGGAAGGGCATAGACAAACTGTATTGTATTGACACTCCTGCTGTCCTGGTTTGTAAAATACTTCTTGAAGACTATTGTTGCAGAGGCCCATGATATGGCTGCAAAGAGAAGAAGGAACAGCCCAATGCCTGGCCTTATGATCAGATGGTCAACGAATACGACAATCAGGCCGGCGAAACCTAGGGCAGTCCCAGCTATCTTAAGAGCAGAGGCCCTCTCTCCAAGAAAAACGAATGAGAAGATAATTGTGAGTACCGGGAAAGTGTATATTATAATGGAGCTCAACGCAGAGGTTTCTGTGCTCTCACCAAGGAGCCAGAAAGACATGAAAGCAACAATGTTTATCAAACCATAGATTACAAGGAGAATATTCTCTCTCTTTCCAGAGGGCCATTTTAGGCCTCTCCCGAATAGTGCAATAGCAAAAATCAGGGCGAAGACAATCCTGAAGAGAACAACCCCTTCCGGCCCCTCATAAGACAGGGCGAATTTTACAAGTGGATAGTTTAGGGCCCAGGCCGATGCCATAACCAGAAAGAGGAGAGCATCCCCGAATCGGTTCACCTTTCAAGAATGCACTTAATGTATTTCTCTTTATTTTTCCTTCATCTTTATGGCTCATTCCCGGAGATAGATTTATCTCCAGGCATCTTTCACAGCTACAATAAAATATTATTTATGGCTACATTTTTGGAGATATGCCTGCTGATCTTTTCGGTGACCGTTTCAAAATACTCCAGTATTTCCAATCTCATGGGATACTTGTGTCACCGGCGGCACTTGAGATGATCCTCAAAAAAAGCATGGGTACAATGATTCCCCGTATGATTTCGGATGAAATTGTCTCTTCCGGTTATCTCAGCGAAGAGAATGTCCGGAAGTTACTTCGGGGAGACAGGAAAACGATTCCAGCGAAGTTTGAGATAAGCCTCCCTGATATAAAGGTGAACAGTTCTGTAGAGGACTTCAGGGCAATGTTTGCAAACAGGTTTGAAAAGCTCTCAAGAATGGTCTCCCTTTCAGGGACGATGCGTGGATCAGTTGACATAAAAACCGCGAAAAAATTGCAGGGGGAGGCAAAAGTAGTTGGAATGGTCTCTTCCATTGATACAACTAAGAACGGGCACAAGAGGCTTGTTATTGAAGACATGGAGGATTCATTGCAGGGAATAATAATGCGGGACAGGGGGCCTGCTAATGAGCTTATACTTCAGGATGAAGTTATAGGGATAGTCGGATCAGTCAGCCATGGAAAGGGGGACCCGGTAATATTTGTTAATGAGATTATAAGGCCAGATATCCCATACAGGGTTATAGATGACAGGGGAAAAGAACCGTCCATTGTTGGGTCCATCTCCGACATACATGTGGGGTCGAAAACCTTCAGGAAGGACGACTTCAGGCGAATGGTAAAGTGGATAGAATCCTCTGAGGGTGAGGCCCAGAATCTGCACTACCTTATTCTTAGCGGGGATGTCATCGATGGGATAGGAGTTTATCCGGGCCAGGAGAATGATCTCGAGCTCGTGAATCCAATGGAACAGTACGGGCTTCTGGGAGAACTGCTGCAGGGACTGCCTGATGATATACAGACTTTCATAATGCCTGGAAATCATGACACCGTCAGGCTTGCGGAGCCTCAGCCGGAATTCAGCGGGAAGATAAAGGAATTGCTGCCTGAAAATGCATTCATGCTTCCGAACCCTTATAATCTTGTCCTTGAAAACAGGAACGTCCTCATATACCATGGAATGTCCCTTAATGATATGGTGGAACTGGTTCCAGGTGCAAACTTCACAACAATTGGGAAGGCAATTGACGAGATCTTGAAGAGGAGACATCTTTCTCCGAAATACGGAGGAAAGACGCCACTCATACCGTCACCTGTCGATTACCATGTCATTGAAAAGGTCCCTGACATATTCATAACAGGGCATATACATTCCCACTATATGGGAAATTACAAGGGCGTGAGATATGTGAACTCTTCGACCTGGCAGTCCCAGACAGAATACCAGAGGATGATGAACTTCGCACCGAATCCATCAATATTATCTATGTTTGACCTGAATTCACAGTCGACCTTTATACAAAAGTTCGAG
>JAJZKL010000107.1 GCA_021804185.1 Thermoplasmata archaeon
CCATGGAATACAGCAACGATATCTCCCTGTTTATTGCATGCAGATCAAGGAGCCTTGCCCTCCTTGATAGGGTCTGGAAGCTTGGTATTTCCTTGAGGCCGGCCATTCCCAGATATTCCTCATGGTTTGTGAGGAATATCCTGGCCGATCTGTAGGATATGGAGAAGATCTGCAACAGCACGAGGAGCTTCAGGATCTGGCGATCCGTGTACTTTCTCTTCCGATCATCAGGCAAAACAATATTGTCCATGATCTCCATAATCAACGGGATATGCCGGAGAAGCATATCCCACTATTCTCATTCGGCATATAATGTTCGACATCTGTCTGACATTCTATGAAATGGGAGACACCCTACGAATTTAGAATAATCCTTATGAGTTCATCTTGAATGAAATTCATTATAATAAAAAGGATACTTTCAAGGTCCAACAAAGCAGGTTATATAACGATAGAAGGGTTCAATTTCTGAATCCTCTTCAATATATACACTCTCCTCAAAGTTAATCTGGATATAAGCAAGTAAGTATGACTAACTTATTCTCCTTAAGAGAAAGCAAGAAATTCATAGAAGCTGGTGCTTATATTCAGATATAATACAATGATTGCTTCCTACTTTGCGTTTTTTTGAGGAGAGGAGAAAATTGGGATAATATTTAGAAGGGAGTGCGAGTATCCATCCAGTTCATGGATTAGATAATGCAGGGGAAAAATGGAATTTCTAAGATTCAATTAAGATCTTATGGATACAAAAAAATCTGAATTGATTTATAGACAAATTCAATAAGGAACCATTGAAAATTCTATGGCTTGCCCATCGTGATCCTCTTAATCCAAGAGCTGGGGGTGCAGAACGTTCAATATCAGAAGTATGCTCCAGACTTTCAATTAAGGGTTACGAGGTTTCTGTTCTTTCGGCTGGTTGGAATAGGTGCAAATCTTATGAATTTTTTAGGGGCTATAAAATAAGGAGATTTGGAAACAGTCTATCCCTTCATTTATACGTTCCGCTGTACCTCTTGAAGTACACGCCTGACATAGTAGTGAACGATCTAGGACATGCAATTCCCTGGCCCTCCTCTACTTTTCTTAGAAAACAAGGGATAATATTCTTTAGGCATTTACACGCTAGGTCACTGCCAGGACAGGTTAACAGGCTCCTTGCGCTGTTTATTACCGCTGTTGAGAAGGGCTATTTTCTCCTTTACCACAACTATAAATTCATTACGGAATCCTCCACTTCTGTTGCTGATCTAAAGGGAATAGGGATCAGAAGTTCAAACATTATCAAAATACCTCCCGGAGTTGACACAGCTATCTACATGAGATCTCCCAAGACAGAATATCCGTCGTTGGTATACTTTGGAGGATTTAGAAAATACAAGAGACCGGGGGAGGCGGTATGGATATTTGAGCAGATCCATAAAATCGTTTCTAAAGCAAAGTTGATTGTAATCGGGTCAGGCCCTGAACTCAATCATGTCAAAGAATTGGTGGAATCAAATGGACTCAGTAATTCTGTGGCTTTCACAGGGAGAATTCCTGATAAAGAACTGGTCCCCATCATATCAAGCAGCTGGGTTAACCTCCACACATCACGGACTGAGGGTTGGGGGCTCTCCATCATCGAAGCATCCGCTGCTGGTACTCCCACTGTTGCCTATTCCGTTCCGGGGGTGGTGGACACTATTGAAGACGGCATAAATGGGTTCAAGGTCGACGACAATAACAGGAATGCCTTTGTAGATACAGTCCTTAAAATATTGGAAAACCCAAAGCCCCTATGGGAATCCTCCCGCACCGTCGCCGAAAAATATTCGTGGGAAGATACCGCGAGGTTGTGGGATAAAGCCATCAGGGAAGTACTGGAGAAGAAATGAAAGGACTAAGGACGACCCCCAATCACAACCTTGAAAGTCTTTTTTCAATAGCTAAAGTGAGATTCGCTATGGCCTCCATTAAATCAACCTGCCCTTTCCTTATATTGTACAGTAATCTGTAGAACCCCTCTACCTGGTTTTCAGTATGTGTAATCTTGCCTTTCAGTTCCCCTGATAGCGCTGTGAGATCATCCAGACCGGATTTTATAGGCCTGAAATGACCATCAATGGAAGTTTTAAGCATTTCATTGAACTCAAGAATATCTGTCAGCTTCGGGCGCCTGGAACTGTAGTATTTTACCGGCTGAGGAAGTAGAAGTCTATCTTGCGACTTTGTCACCATTATTCCAAGGAGAAGAAGCATTTCCTTTATCTCCTTCACGGACCTGCCCCACTCCTTCGACATGTATGCAAGCCCATTTGCTTGGTTCTGCCCAGTCATTAGTCGGACCAGTACTGCCTTGGAGATAACCTCAAATGTTTCATCATTAGGTATTTTCCCTCCTCCGGGTAGGTGTATGTGCACCCCCCGTTCATCAGGGGTCTTTCGGCCACCTTTTTTCTCTCGGGAACTTTCATGCCCTCTACTAGAGGTTCCCTCTGAAAGATAATTGCGTCCGCTCAACTTCTTCACATCTTCATCGGAAAAGAGTGGATGTTTCATAATGAGTTTTCCGTTCTGCCCATATTCCGGAATTGTAAATACAGGTAATTTGGCCTGTGCTAGAAAGCTCTCCTTAACAGTTTTAGCCATCAGGACCATTTCCGGATTTTCCCTTATGAATTTCCGCACGGTGCGTGGATCCCTTCCGCTTTTCCTGGCAATTGCGGAAGGTTTTATGTTATCCACATAGAGATTGATTATCCTGTCTACCTCCTTGGGGCTGAGGGAGCTTTTCCTTGACATACTTACCAGTTTAGGATTGATCTTGGTTATATACGGTTTATTCAATTAGGTACATATAAGAAACATAAAACATACATATAATATGCATATGAAAGCTAGTTAGTTTTATAACTTATTAAAATAACATATTGTTATTTGGTAATTGACCCCAAGAAACCCTTGCAGTTTCTGCAAGCTTTCAAATGATGGAAAAAGCCATCATGAGAGAAATAAAATTGTGAAAAATTTGTTTCGTCGAACTACTGAGGAATCGCCTGTAATTAAAAATAATACCTCATAAATCACATTGACAAACTCGTCTTGGGTTTCAGAATTACAAGTATTGTTTTTATGGACTCTGCGGATTAATTTGTCGTATCCCTATTGATACTTTCTGAAAAGACGCATGAAGGGCATCTACCGAGGGAATTCACTTTGTTCTCAAAATGAACATTGCTTCAACGGCGAACGGGAATTAACTCCTAATGGAAACTTGAAGCTATCCGGGAATTGCAGCGTTGCCCAGCACAGGAAAAACATCGGTAATAACAGCGCCAAGCATGGGCGCAGTTGAGAGAAAAAGATTATTATAGGGTTCCAATCGCACATGTGTATTTTTATACATTAATTGCAGGAAATGGACTGTCCCGATAATTCTAATGGAGGTATATATTCGGCCTTAACTGCCCTATGAACCAATAAAAGAAAATGCAAGCAAGGGAATCTGCAATGGCTGTCTGCATTGAGGTTGGTGACGGCGGTGCAATCCACAAGAAAGTGTGAAGGCGCGAAGTTTATCATTCGACTGGAGTCTGCGCTCTGCTTCGTACAACTGGGAAACAAAAATGTAATTCCGTGAATGATGCATGGGCAGATCGGGGGATCTGTCCACTGCATGCCGCGAGATTCACCCTAACCCTTTTCGGGAGTCTTCCTTTCATCACACTCTGCGCAGTAATTCATATGCGCGGCGGCAAGCTGGAAGGCAGTGGGCCTGTACATGCCAGGCATGCCGGATTTCTCTATTTCATCAGCGATATCCCTGAGATAGGAGATGTATTTGCTTACTTCATTCATTTTTCATCATGTAACCAATACTAAATGGTAAATAAGGATATCGGTCTATCGGTATACCGAGCTAAACCGTTATGATGATATACCTTTCAGGTTATCACCAGCACATGGCATCCGGCGACAAGACTGAGAGAAAGAAGACTTCAATATCCATCGACCCTCAAATCTGGGACAGGTGGCTGCATTTTGTCCTGGACAGGACGGGGTCAATGAGGAAAACCAGCGAGGAGCTGGAAAAAGCCCTTGTTCATTACATGGAATGCGACATATCATGATTCGGGGAATATCAATGGGCCCCCGGCCTTATGCATAAACGCCATGGTGCCGGCCATCCTGGCATTCATCTATGATTCAGGAGAAAGGGGTGTTAAGCCTGCATGAATAAGGGGATTGCCATGCACAAATTCCTTTCCTCTCTCCCGGGATTATCCTTTGCCGTTCAGATAGTAGCTGCCCTGCACACTCCCGTAATAGGCAACGAGCATGGAACCAACCGACGGATTGAGGGAGTAGGACCGGTACTGCGGCACTATGGTCAAGTTGTAAGTTTCACCGGGCACCAGCAGCGTATTGTTTGTGGAGAGCCAGAAGAACATATTCCCGTTGACCACTGCTGTGTCCTGGAAAATCCTGAAATACACATGGGAGAGGTTGCTGCTTCCCCCATGGTATGACATCTGCACATCAATCTCCGTAATGTAGCCTGATGAATTGTAGGCCAGCGGAGTCACTGAATTCACCGTGAAGTGGCCTTGAGATTTCTGCACACCTTCATGAAAACCGAAGGCCATGCTCCCCACCAGCGCAAGCAGCACCAACAGCACTGCCACCTTCCCAAGTTTTGGCCCGATATTCATAGTGCCGGAAGCCGAAACCTTTTTCACCCTGTCCGATGAATCCCCAGGTTTCATGGAGTCAAGCATGGGAAGCAGCGAAATGATCATCCAGTAGAAAAGGTACTGGGGAAAAAGCCTGTAGTTGAAGAGAAATATGAGTATGGGAAAGACAAAGAGCGCGTATTTCATTTCCCTATATTTTACCATATACAGCGCAAGAAAGGCAAGGAGCAGATCCACCATGATTATGGTGAAGTATATCCCGGGCACCTGGAGGACACCGGAGAATGAAACCTGCGGTATCCCGAAACCTATGCCTACGAGCGGGGCAAACTCGTTTGCAACCATGGAGGAGAGCCAGTACCCCGGGTTTTCCACGATAAAATATCCATTGACCACAAGAAATACCGCAGCGGCTGCTGCCATCCATGCCAAAGCTTTCCGCGTACCGTATTCCCTGTATACAAAATAGAGGAGAAATGGCGCTGCAATGATGGGCAGCTGCTTCACTGAGAGGGATAGCCCGAAGAGGATGCCCGAGGTTTTGTGCCTGGGCAGAGCCATGTATGAGAGCATGAGGAGAGAGGCCCACAGCGCGTCAGTGTCCGCTGATGCACCCTGGTATGTGTAAAGAAGCAGGCTAAGGAATGGCAGGATTGCATACGAGGATTTCAGCCAATCCTTCCTTGACCACGCCCGGT
>JAJZKL010000108.1 GCA_021804185.1 Thermoplasmata archaeon
GCCAAAATGATCCGGGAATAATGCAGCTTGTCGATTATGACCTGCCTGAAGCCGAGAGGCAGCTCCGGATATGGATGTCCAGGCATCCCGATGATTTTCTGATCATAGGAAAGAATCCACTGGAACTGAAGATCTATCCTACAGCGTACAGTCATGATCCGGAGCAGAAGTCCCGGAAGGATGCATTCGTGCAAAGGAGAAAGAGGAGGTATGGAAGATGAACCCGCATTTTACTGCTTCGGAAATTAACATATATGAAAATACTGCAAATGGATATGCGCTGGAGAACCGCTCAGAGATTGTTTCAGGAATTTTCATATATATCAAATTCCCGAGGCAGACCTTCCGCAAAACCAGTAAAATTCTCTTTTTTCCGGAATTAAATAAATATTTAAAATATTTATTTATTTTCTATTTTTTCCTTATTTCTTTTCTTTCTGAAGGATCGGGAGGTTATCAGAGATGAAGTCCAAGGCAGGAAGACCTACCATTGGAGACAGAAAGCTGGTCCAGAGGATGGTAACATCTGATCCTGAGATAGAGGAGTTCCTGAGGAAGAATCCATCGGTAAACGCATCTGACATCTACAGGAGGGCAGTCCGGAGCATGATGCCGAGGGATATTGATTCAATAAGATTATCCAAGCTGGCGGAGGAGATCTCGGAGATGAGGGTATCCCTCTCCATAAAGGAGGCTGAGTACAGCAGCCTCAAGAAGAGGGTTGAGGAGAGGGAGAAGCTCCAGCTTGACCTCAGGCTTGAGCAGGACTGCCATCCATGGTATCTCCGGTCACTGGTGCAGTCTGGCGTCTTCAGGGTGATGAGAAGCGAATCCGTTGATCCTGTTGCCATGGTGATGGAGGAGATTCAGGCCGGTACAATCAGGGAATACGAGGTGGAGATATCAGACGGAAGGGCATCACTTACCGATAAGGCCACACCGCAGACAAGAAAACGATTAAGGCAGTTCCTCAGGGACAGAAACAACACTCTGATGCCCATACCGTCAAGGGAATGGGTTGTACCGATACAGGACACCCTCAGGTCAGGATACAGCATATCCATTGAGTTCGACGAGTTCCAGAAGGAGTTCCTGCTGAACCAGTCGATGGGCGACCTTCCTGTTGATTATTTCAGGAGATTCAAGCCTGTAATAATCCAGGAAAAGGTCAAATCTGAGGTGAAGGGCAGGATGGAACCAGCATACAGGCACATCACTCTTGAAACAGGGGGCGTGGCCTGATGGCAAAGAAATGCGCATTCTGCGGAAAGCCGATAGATATCTATGCCGGGCACTACGTCAACTCCTATGGCGAAGCCTGGAAGATGTCCTCATACCATGAGGTGTGCTACAGGAAACTCATCCTTGAGAAAGCTGAAGGAGCTGATGTCCGGTGATTTCATTGTTCTCATTCTCAGAGAACTGGATGGACATTTCAGTGACAGATCCGGTCGCATTTGTTGACGAGGTCCAGGCCAGATATGCCGTCACAGGGGACTTCAAGAAGTTCATAGAACTAATAAGAAACGGACAGAAGGCTGACAGGTCGTTCCAGAAGGCTAAGAACGGAATAAAGCCGGGAGACTGGATAGTGAGACCGTATTCGCCATATCTCGTGCAAATTCTGAGGATGGCGGTTAAGAAGGGGAGGTTGAAGGAGAGATGACCAGGAAATGCCAGATGTGCCATGGCCTCCTGGATGAAGAGGTGAACTCGACAGTTTCAGTAATCGGTCCGGAGGACAACCTCAGGATGAATGTATGCGGGATCTGCGCTGCATCCGTATACGAATTCATCCTTGAGTATATTGATGACGTCAGGACAGGGTTCAGGGACCAGGACGAGCGATGGAAGCTGGACAGGGAGCCATGGAAGCAGAAGAAGCTGGAGGTCTTTGCATGACGGATCTGCTCATAATCAGCTGCTCCAGGACAAAGAAGCATCTTGATAACGTACCTGCCATTGAACTCTATGACGGCCAGGCATACAGGGTCATCAGGAAATCAGGTCACAATAACGTAAGCATACTGACAATTTCCGCCAAATATGGCCTGATAGGCGAGAACGACAGGATTTCATACTACGACCAGCTCATGACCATATCAAGGGCCACAGAGCTGAGGGACCAGGTATCCTCCGGAATACTTAGAATTCTTTCCCAGGGGCATTTTCAGGGGATTTTTGTATACCTGGGCTCCCCCTATAACCTTGCAATTTCACGAGATCTCATTGAATACATGGACGAGCACCACAGTCTGCAGATAGCGTCAGGCTCAATAGGAAAGAGATTGCATCAGCTGAAGGAATGGCTGGGGGTGACTGAGAGATGAACAAACTAAAATCGCTGAAAAGATTAATCGGAAAGGAGGTCACGGTGAGTTTTTCCATCAGCTTTGAGGATGAAGGTGAAACCTACGGAAAAGCGGTCTTTGGCAGGCTGGTAGCTGCGGACAGGGATGGAATACTTATAGCCGACAGTGAGGGCAGCGCATGGTTTAATTTGTATGATGTTCACAGCATACGGGAGGGAAACCATCTTGACCTCATGCATCTGGAAGTCCCGAAAACGGATGGTGATTGAGAATGGCGAACTTGAGTGAAAAGGAAAAACGCTTTTACCGGCTGTGGCTGGAGAACATCAAGGCTCAGATAGACGGGGATGAAACTCCTCCCAGGATCAGGCCGATGATAACAAGAATGGCTCCTCTAAGGCTATTTTTCTGGAGATACCGGAGAAATACGTCACACAACAGGGATATGGCAATGGAATTCATCGAACCCGTAAGGCAAAAGCTCAATGAGGTCACTGCCCTCATAAACGAGAAGCTGCAGGAAATAGAGGATGAGAAAAAATGAACAAAACAAGGATATCATGGGCTGAATACATTTTCAAAGGATTCAAAACCTGCAATAAATGTGGTCAGTTATTGCCATTGTCTCTCTTCGACATGGATAGGAGTCATAAAGATCTACATACAACAATCTGCAAACAATGCAAATACAAACCAACAACAGATCGTATAGGAAAAAGAATCCGTAGAGAGATGAGAAAAAAAGGATTCCATCACTGTAGGATGTGCGAAAAGTGGCTACTTTTAGAGAACTTTTATCGTGCTCACGGATACTACAAAAATATCTGTAAATCATGTAGCAGGGTTTACGCCAGATTGAGATATGCAGAGAATATTTCTTATAGAACCGAGCGAAGATTACACGCACATGCCAGAAAGAGAATGACAGTAAAACCAGACCCGAAAGTTGTGAAAACCATATTTGCCTTAACGGACGGAAAATGTGTGTATTGTGGAAGTCCAGCAAACACTTTAGATCATGTAGTGCCATTATCCAGAGGAGGCGACAGTGAAATGGGAAATTTAGTGCCTTGTTGCATTTCTTGTAATTCAAGAAAAAAAGCAAAAAGCGTGTTCGAGTTCATAGATGCGAAAGTGTTTGCGTTGCCAGACGTATTTGAAGATATCATTTCTGTGGCCTTAGCTAACGGCAGGGATTTGATATTATATGAATGAGACTAACATAAGCTGGACGGAATGGGCTGATGAGAACGGAATAGTAAGAAAGGGCTACACTTGGAACCCTGTATCCGGATGCACCAAGGTATCGCCTGGCTGCCAGAATTGCTATGCGGAAGCCTGGTCGCACAGATGGCACAGGTCATTCGATGTGACCCTGCATCCCGAAAGATTGAGCCAGATCAGTAGAATACCTTCGGGCACAAAGGTATTCGTAAATTCCATGTCGGATTTATTTCACGACAAAGTCCTGGTGCCGTACAAACGATATGCGTGGGAATGGGAAAGCCCCTACGAGTTTCTGGAGGGGGTTTTCAGGGCAATGGCATTCAGGCCCGATGTGACCTTCCAGATCCTTACAAAAAGACCTGAGAACCTGTTGAAGTTCTGGCTCCATCTGATTGACAAGTACGGTGCTAATGAGATAACGGAATGGTCAAAGACCCAGGGAAAGCACATATGGCTTGGGGTTTCGGTGGAAATGAAGCAGTATGCCCACAGGATCGTATCGCTCCGTGCCGTTCCCGGGTTTACGAAGTTTGTTTCATTTGAGCCGCTTATCGGCGACATCGGGAACATTGATCTGACAGGGATTAAATGGATCATAATAGGAGGCGAATGTATTGCGAAAGGTACGAGAATTGCCACAAAGAACGGACCAAAGAGTATTGAATCTCTGACTGAAGATGATGAGGTCATTTCCTGTGACTATTCAATAACAAGCGATCAGCCTAGTTATAAAATTCAACATAGAGTCAAGGCTGAAACGGTCTATTCCCATATCAAACATTTATCATTAGCTGGAATCAAAGAGTCTCTAATTCTCGATACTAATACCAGGCAGATACAGTGCTCAGAAGACCATAAGTTCCTACGTTTGACAATAGAGAAGATTAAATTTGAACAAAGAATAAGACATCGCTACTCGTTTGAATGGGTACCCCTGAAGTATATAAGAAAAGGGGATTTGATTTTGATAAGTAAATCTATCCCGGATAACGGCGTCCCTTTTAACTTGCCAGAACCATATGGCCAAACATCTGAAGAATTTATGACAATAATAGGTGCGTTTTTAGGGGATGGATGGATAAGACTACGTGAGAGAAGGAGGAGTGAAGTTTCCTTTGCGCTTCCAGAAGGTTCTAATAAACGCAATGTGCTTCTTCCACTTCTTATTAAATTCTTTGGTAAAGTATCAACACAAGATCCCAGAGGGATACAAGTTCATATATATAAAAATGAAGTGGCGAAACTATTTTGCAATCTTGATTTAAATAAAAAGGCATTACAAAAGAGAATACCTGCATGGTGCTGGGGCTTGCCAAAGAGTCAGAGAGAAGCTTTACTCCAGGGGTATCTAATTACGGATGGAACGATTGAAAAAGCCACAGGCAGATGGAAGTTTGAGTCCCCAAATAAGGAACTGATTGAGGATTTTTATCAATTGGCTTTAACAATTGGGTTGCCTGCTCCTGATTTTCAGAGGGACAGGCTTTTCCGGTAAGTTGAAGTAACGCCACTCTCTTCTATTGAACCTGATGACATAGTAGATTTCCCAGGGAAATTTCCCCCTCATTTCCCTTAATGCATTCCACTGCGCCTCACCTTTCCCGGAATGCTGCCTGAAGCTGAAGGAGTTGGACTTCGGGTCCTTAATCTCTATGATCACATCCGGTGGCACGATGATGTCACCCGGTCTTGATGGGGACCCATGCACTGCCTCTATTCCGTTCTCATGGAGCATCTTCAGGAAGATTCCCTCGGCAGCTGTGCCTTTTTGAGTCATTCTCTTTCTGGCATGTGCGTGTAATCTTCGCTCGGTTCTATAAGAAATATTCTCTG
>JAJZKL010000109.1 GCA_021804185.1 Thermoplasmata archaeon
CGGTGTAGTTGTAGGAGAATGCATCAAGTGCTGTGGCCCTGACGCATCCGGATGTAACCATGCCTGTTACCACTATTCCAGTCACTCCGATATAATTAAGCATTGAAACGAGCGGGGTTCCAAAGAAAGCACTGGGTTTTGATTTTTCTATTACCGGCTCCCCCTTAATCGGAGCGATTTCACTGTAAATAGTGTTGTAGTCTTCTCTCTGATCATCGGAAAGTGGAACACTCTTGTTGTTCCAGGCACCTCGGTGAAGCCTGTACACCCCCTGTTCTGCTGTCATATCTCTTGTGTAGAAAACCGGTAGGCTGTTCCTTCGGAACAGGTCAAGCATTTTTGCGATATTTGATGCACAGGGCATCCCAGTTTTGCTGAATCCTGTTCTGAAACGGTCTGTAACAAAGCCATTTGTCATATCCACAATAAGGAGGGCCGGCTTTTCTCCGAGAACTGGGTCACCAAATTCTCTGTTTCCTCTGTACCTTCCAAGTAAATTATCTATATCTTCCCTGGGGATAATATCCGGTATGTACATAATCAAAGTAAATGTTAAAAATAAATAAAGAAGATCATTTTGATTTATTTGAAAAGTGTACATTGAGAATTTATTTAACTTTATATCTAACCTCGAAGGTTCTGCAACCATTTTCCGAAACCCATGGTCCATGGGGCATTCCGGGCGGCCTGCAGGCATACATTCCGGCGGTGAATCTCTTTCCCAGAGTGGTATCGAAGAATTCACCCTGAATTATGTAAACCTCCTCCCAGAAATCATGCCTCTGGATTCCGTTGGGTGTGGTATCTGTCCCTGGTTCGAATATAAGTATTCGTGTGGCCACACCAGTCTCGGGATCGCTAGAGAGTATCCTTTCTTTCAAACCATTTACATTCCCTGCACATGGGGTTGCCTTAACACTGTCCACATCAAAAAATTCCATCTCCTTTTTTGGCATTGCATTTTCACCTCATTTCAATCTGTTTTGAATACTACTCCTCAACTGTTGTTCCAATATCATATTTCTGCATGAATCTCTCAGCATCTTCGATTGCTGAATTGTAGTCAAAGTTTCTATACGCATACATCCTAGATACATAGGGGGCACCTGCATAGAACATCTCATACTGCAGATGCCTGCCTGCAAATTCAGATCCGATCACATCCCATACCAGCCTGAACAGCTTTACCCTATCAACAGTGCCTGATGATGAAGACCTCACATATTTGTCCATGTCTGCCCTGGTCTCTGGATTTTCCAGTTCCCTTATAGAAGAGGGAAGCTGCAGGACGCCCGCACCAGAAAGTTCCTTCAGTATTCCAACAGCTCTTGGGTAAATTTCAGCCTGCAGCCCCATTGGACCATAGAGGAAGCGTGGGTTTGGCACAAAAGAGCCATATTCTTTCATTGAGCCAGACGATTCTGAGGCCAGGCACATCCCCTCCACCATTGAGGCTATGGAAGCAAGCTCACCCAGCCTTTCAAGGACGCCCTGTATCCTATCTGTGCCGTTCATTCTGGCAACTTTTGCAGCAAGGCCAGCTATGAATCGAAGCTTGACAGATAACCTGATCTGTGCCTGGTTGTTTCCATAAATATGAGCCGGGGTTTCAAAGAACTGTGACTGAAGAAGTTTGACATCCCTGAACACAAAAACATCGCTCCAAGGGATGAAGACATCATCAAAGACTACAATAGCATCGCTTTCGTCAAACCTTGTGGACATTGGATAGTCAAATACACTAGACCGATCAAAGCCATAGGGTGGACGGCAGTATAGCTTGAGCCCTCTAGCACTCATTGGAACAACAAAAGAGAGAGCATAGTCTTCGTCACCTTCCCCAAGAGGTGGAATACAGCTGACAAATAGTTCATCCGCAACAGCAGCGCCAGTTCCAAGCATTTGGGAACCACGCACTACAATTCCGTCATCTCTCTCCTCCACGAGAGATACCTGAATATGTGTATCAGGCAATTCATGAGCTTTCTTTGATCTGTCCACCTGGGGAGGGATAATGGAATAGGAAAGGTACAGGTCACTATCGACAAGTCTCCTGTAGTGCTTCAATACATTTTTGCTGAATTTCATTTTTCCTCTGTCGAAAACTGCAGGATTTGCCGCGAAACCGGCGAAGAAACTTCCCACATGGTCAGGGCTTCTCCCCACAAAACCCATGGAAATCTCAGCCCACTTTGCAATGGCTATGTGCCTTTCATTCAGTTCACTCAGGTTGCCGGGAATCATAAAGGTCTTATTTCCGAAAGTACCCCAGGATGTTTTGAACTGCATCTGGTTTTCAGGGTTATATGCAAAATCGTACATCTCCTTCAGTGTGCCTATTATTCCTTTGAAGTATCTGGATTTCCGGACATCTGAAACCACTTCACCATTTATATAAACCTGCCTTCTGCCCAGGGAATCGGCATAATCAGTTCCAGTTCTCATTGATCCTCGACCTCCACTTTATATTCAAGGTCAAGAGAAAACTTTGAGTCATTATGGATCATCGATCCCCGGAAGCCATCAGAAAATACGAATTTCCCATCCAGAATAGGAACTGTGCCTAGAAACATAACCAGATTCTCAGGCACCGATCCCCTATCTTTCTGCAAAAGGGCAGCCAGTTTCAGAGGCTGAATCAGATCTGTCACCATCCCTTTCTGGTAGCTTTTCCAGGCCCCATTCTGATAGGTATCAGAACCAATGGAAATGTGATCCCAGAATCTAACAGCATCCTCCAGTGGATAGGCAGCACTGGAGATGGGTTTAGGACAGGAGGCCTTGCTTTCCGCTATGCTCTTCTTTTCAATCTCCCTGTCAGTGTGGTCGCTTCCAAGGGTGATGTAATATGACCCATTTGAGATGAGCAATACTGGTTCTATCTCCCCTGAAGTCTTTTTTCCTTTGACCTTTATTGTGGCGCTCTGAGATGCCAGGCCAGACGGAATTGGGTAAAAAGTTGGGACTCTGTCGGGGACTTCAATTCCCTGTTCCCTCAATTCCTGAAGATGCTTCTCCACACCCTCTCTATTTGATCCAGTAAATCCGGCGATTATGAGCGTATAATTATCAAGGGCAAGTGATTCAGCCCTTCCATTAACTTTGAAACTCAGTTTGCTCGTAAAATCACTTCCCTGTGCTGGCAAATTTCCTCTGGTAATAGACCATGGATGTATTCTGATTATGAATTGCGCTGGATGTCACTTTCCCTATTATCATTGTATGATCTGCAATCTCCTCTTTCATGAATAGATCACATTCAATTCTCCCGATGGATTCATTGAGATAGGCAATCCCATCAGAGGTGGAAGACTTGCTGAATTTCATAAACTTCTCATCATCTCCGTCCCTGGAGAAACCAACTGCTGCATCTTCCTGTGTCCCGCTTAGAAGGCTAACCACAAATTTCCCGCTCTTTCCTATTGCTTCCAGTGTCCTGCTCCCATTGATTATGAAAACCGCAACGAGTGGCGGATTCATAGAGACCGTTGTAAAGGAATTCATTGTTGCACCGAAGTCCCTTCCATTCAAGGTTGTCGATACTACAGTAACGCCGGTAGGATATCTTCTCAATAATTCTCTGTAATCACCTTCAGAAAATGAACTCCCCATAGTGGAGAAATACAGTTACGTATAAAGGTTTTATTTTCCAATTGAATTATTGGTATCAATTTATCTTCTATAAGTCAAAACTAATAGTCGCTTAATAAATACAATTTTTCCTAAGAAATAACGTTATTTTCCAACAATTAGGGCATGAATTTTTTAATCTACAACTTCAGTCAGTTCATTTCATTTGTGGTTTAGTTAATTCAGAAATCTACAATCTATATCATAAAACATGATTTTTATACCATTTCATGATTTTCCTTAATGAATAAAATTAATGATGCCGTCTCACTCATTGTTGAAAACAACCCGATTCATGCTCTGATGGTTAAGAGCGGAGTCTGTAACAATACAAGCCTCGCGAGAAGGATAAAACCAAGTGTTGACGCAATGCTTGGAAAGGATGTCAAGCTGAATTCCATAGTGAAGGCTATTTCTGGACTGAAACCCGATGAAAGCTGGGACAGGCAACTGGAATTCCTCAGGAGCTCAAACCTGACACTTGAATACAGGCATTCCGAAAGGGAAGGTGATGTGGAAAGCCTGAAGCTTGACAACTTTGTGCTGGGATACAGGGATATGGGGCATATAAGGATAGTTGAGAGGGATGTGGACGATGGGAATCTCGCCTGCATAAGGATAAGGCTCCCGGAGAACGCATCCGGCGTTCCCGGCCTATCGCTGTTTGTGGTGCAGTATCTGATGATCCAGAGGCATCCGGTTGACAGAATTTACCGCCTGGGAAGGGAGATAATGCTTATTTGCAGCACTGAAGAAGCCGAGGTAATACTCAGGCACCTGAGCAGATTGATGTTCAGCAGAGAACCGACCTCATAAGGCTGCAATATTTAACTGTGTCATAGCTATATAAGGTAAATCATTTTAACCGATTTGCTGAACATGTAGAATAAAAAAAACTAAATATCTTAGTTTTCTTAATAAAAAATGGAACACTATTACAGGGACTTGAGAGAATACCTCTCAGTACTGAAAGAAAATGATCTACTGTATGAGATAGATAGGCCAGTGAAGAAGGAGACGGAACTCACAGCAATCGCAAGATTGCAGTATAGGGGTTTGCCGGAGGATAAGAGGAAAGGATTCATTTTCAACAATGTACAGGGAGTGAATGGAAGAAAATACAGTATTCCTGTTGCCACAGGAATATATGCATCCTCCCTTCGGATGTACGCACTTGGAGTGATGGCAGAGCCATCAAGGGAATCCATTGTGGGAAAGTGGGAGAAAGCACAGATAAACCCAGTTAAAACAAGAATGGTTGAGAGTGCAAAGGTTCAGGACATCGTCATAAAGGGGGATGCTCTTGATCAGGATGGGCAGGGTCTGGATGCACTCCCCATACCTGTAGAACTTCCAGGCTTCAGCGGGCAGATCAGGACATCAACGCAGATTATTACAAGGGATCCGGAAACCGGAATAAGAAACGTAGGAAATTATTCTGCGCATCTTTTTGGAAAGAGAAAGATGATGTGGGAGATCAATCGAGGCAATCAGGGCATTATCCACTGGAATAAGTGGAAAAAGATGGGAAAACCCATGCCTGCCGCTATAGTTGTAGGTGGACCGCCTTCATATTTCTTTGTTGGAGCGGCCAAGATCCCATATGGTGTGGATGAGTTTGATATTGCAGGAGGTTTTGCAGGTGAACCTGTGGATATGGTAAAGTGCAAAACCATTGATATGGAGGCTCCTGCAAATGCAGACATAATAATAGAGGGCTTAATTT
>JAJZKL010000110.1 GCA_021804185.1 Thermoplasmata archaeon
CTGCGATTAAGTTCTATATGCCGTGGCATAAAGCATTCCAGAACAGACCTATGTTATCAATTTTACATTTCGTAATTGATAATAACGCTTCAATCACCATCCATAAAGTCTGAATGCTTAGTTCGTTTCTGTATTCTCGTTAGAGGTCTGGATCATCGAAAAGAGAAATGGAAAATCTATCAGATTGCCAGAAATCCTTTAAAACACGATTCTAACACAATTAGTACACGATTAGTACACGAATTTTCTTAGTGTAGTCATTAATGATCACGAATTCGGCGATTTTTTTCACTTTTTATATAATCATAATCTTTCTTCTTCTTTCTTCTTCTTGAAACATCCAAAAGATGAAAAATAGGCGAATTCGTGTTAATAGGCGTCTTTACTAACCCCGCAGTAAATCAGATCGTGTACAGATCGTGTACTTTTCTTAAATTAGATCATCGTCTAAGGTTGGTTGTATCTTTCATGGAGTCATCCTTTTCCCTGTAATCTGTAGTTCCAGCAGTTCTTTTTTTGGAAAGATCCCTATGTAGCATTCGGGGCCTCCGCTGTCGACTCTCCTGCTCTCTATTCCCATATCGTTGAAGTATCTGTTGGCTATCCGGAAAAACCTGTTCTGAGTATCCTTCATGATATTGTTTATTTCACAGAATTCCATATAATCAGCATAAACATCTGCCTTCTTTATAGGCTTCACATCCTCGGCTTTATTCTCTCCTGTATAATTATAATAGAAGTCATAACGCTCCTGAAGATAATACCGGATGGGATTGGATTTGAGCAGGTACTCGCTCTTCTTATCCTCTGCCTTTTTGGAAGCGGTAAATGTTCCACGCTTCATGAGTTCCTGGAGTGCCTTTAATGAAACATTCAAAAGGCCTGAAAGCTCAGACTCATCCGCTATCTTTTGGATAATGTTTTTTATGGCATTCTTGCCATCCTCAAACTGATTGTTGAACTCAATAATTTCAACCCTTTTGAAGAATGCATCATCAGTCTCTGAAATTACGGGAATGTGGTTTGTCAGGAAAATTATCTTGGCAAAGTTCACAAACTGAGGTTCCTTTTGACTGTGCATTAGACGTGCAGACATCATGTCGTTCCCAGTAAGCATCTTGAATTGCCCTGTATCACTGATGTGGGTGTTCTCCGGTAGTTCCGGGCTTATATTCGTATATTTGTTTCGGAGCTTGATCCTGTCGAATTTATCCTCCTGTATGCTCCCTATACTCAGGGTTGAAACATTGTCAATTCCAAGGAACCTTTTCTGCCATAGCTCAGTTGCAAGTGTGGTTTTTCCTGTATTGGTTCCCCCATAAAGGATGAACAGCTTTTTCAGTGGATATCCCTTATAAAGCATGTATCCCGTGAGCTCGTAGAGTCTCTTTGCTTCATCCTCTTTGTTCTGCAACTGATGGAAAAATGCATCTATCTTTGGGCATGCCGCTGATGGATCAAACTTAACCGGAAGGCTTGATGTAAAGTAGAACTTAGCGAATTTCTCTGTCTGGGACTTCCTCCATTCCTCTTTTTTCTCTCTTATTTTTCCGTTGATGTACCTTATCCTTGAACTATAGTCCTCACTGATGGAATCCTTGATGTTGTATGATTCCATTGTTCCAGGTGTGTCCTTGACTTCCTTTAATTTCAAATCACGTTCCCTTTTAAGTTTTTCAATCTCCTGACGTAAATCCTCACACATTGGCTCTGGATCCCTTTGAATGAATTCAGCGGATAAGACATTCAGGGCACCATTCTTCAAGTTGATCCATTCAGGAGGGCAAACGAAGGTTTTTGGATCGATATAGGTCTGGATTTTGATTATCTCCTTAACCTCACGGAGCATGCTGGTTGTGAACTCTGTTATAGTTGTTTTTTTAGAGGCAATCAGTATGCTTGTCTCTTCAATTAAAAATTCTTTTAGGTACGATTCTCCATCGTGCCATTGTCCATCATGAGGATTGAAATAGAGCAGTTCCTCTGTATCCCTTAACGTCAGGAACTTGTGTTTACTCTGGATTGAGTTGGCAATCCTTGATCTTCTCTCGGCGGCAGATTCCTTCGTTTCTTCTGGTTCATATTCTGGTTTTTTGTTGTTTGGTTTTTTGTCTGCCATTACTGATCCCCTCCTTCTATGCATACTTCTGGACTTTTTACTCCAAAACTATGCATAGTTTCAAGCTGATCTCCAACAGAGTACCATCCTCTCCTTGGCTTCCTTGCAAAAATCTCTAATTTCCTTGATCGGGGATACATCCTTTCAATAGTCAGATAGGAAAGTTCGGGCTTTTCAGAATGTCTGGTTCTGGGAGCTTCCAACACGGATGGAGGTCTCCATTCAGGAACTGGGTAGTTGCCATGCTTTCCAATCAGGATGGATTCAGATGAACCCATGATGTTGTAGCCCATACCTTTCTGAAGCTTCCCATGGCTCTTTTTGACCCATTCTATCTTTGTTACAAATCTGAATCCCCACTGCTCCATCACCCGGATGGCTTCTGGGAGAAGGGAGTTAGTAGCCCAAAGAAAAATGACTGAAGGCTCTGTTGCGATGTTTAGGATGGGCAAAGAAGCAATATTATCTATGGTCAAGGTGTTATAATGGTTTTCAGTTTTCCTGCTTTTAGGCACCAGGTCAACTTGATATCTCCATGGAGGGTCAATCAGAATCAAATCAAATTTCTGGCCCCTATAGTCCTGCAGAAAATCCCTTACATCGCCAATGTATATATCCGATTCCTGATATCTGATGGAAGGTTGCTGAAGGTATTTCTTGCAGGAAGGGCAGAAATAACCCTCTGATTTCGATGTACCGTGAGGATGTGAGTACAGGGCAACCCCCTTGATGTGGCAGTTTTGACATATTGGAATGTTCACGATATCACATCACATTCAGAAGTGTCATTAGTTCCCTCTTCCTTAGAAATGTAAAAGTAATCAATCAGGGCATTTTCATAATCTAATGGCTCGGGGTTGTTACAATCACAATGATATTTCTTTCTAGCGATATCGCACTTTTTCGATAAGTGAAAGGCAAAACTACAATGGTCTCTATTCCAGGGATCACAGGCTAAGCACGATTCTGCTACCATCACATGGAAAAACTCTCCGTCCTTTTCGGAAAATGCAAGGTGGCCACAATGTTTGCAGGCAAACAGCATCCCAAATCTTCCTAGTCTGTCAGAATGTGGCGTCTGAAAGAAGCGAAGAATGTGCCCCTGTTGAACAGTTTCGCTGTTTTCAAAACCTTGAAAAACATCTCCATCTTCCACTTTAAATCACCTCGATCCACACTATATTCGACTTCATGAAAATCCTCTTTTTCGTGGCTTCTCTGGTTATCTCTTTGCCGGAAACATTGATGGTCTCGGCTATTTTGACTTCTATCAAACAATCATACATCCCCACTTGTTTCAGGGTTCCTTCAAAAACTTCTTGCGTAGTCAGGGAAATGCGTACCTTCTGGCCAATAAGTTCTCTAACAAAACTGTCCCGACTATACCGGAGTGGCTTTTTTTGTGAATTATTAAATACTTCAGTTGAATTGGATGAATTGCCTTTAACTTTTTCCGGGGTTCTAAACCCCCCATTTTTATTCATTTCGGAAGAACCTCCTTGCTCGTTATCCTCAAAAGCTTTCGCCACTCCATGAATTTTGAAATAAGCTCCTGTTCTGACATATTATCCGATGAGCTTAGAATCAATGTTCGGAGTGGGTCTGGAAGGGTCTGGGCGTATTCTTTGATCGGTTTGATATATTCACTCATTGCGAACCACCTCCAATTTCAGATGGTTCTCATCCTCAATGCTAACCAAAACATACTGGCAGTTCTCGGCATTCATCAATTCCAAAAACAACTTAGGGACTGCAACGCTTACGGCCGACTGATCCCTGTTGCCTCTGGACAATTTCCTCTTGAATTTCAGTGTTCTCAAATCCATTTCCATTTTAACCATGATAAGAGATAGAGACCTTGCATAGTATTACAACGGAGCGGATTGTTCGGTTTTATCAGTTAGATAGAAATTAAATATAGATTTAATCCTTAAATACTTTTAACACATGGCAAATTGTGGGAAACGGTCAAAGTATTAGAGACTACATTTTGTGGTATACGCAATTCTATGACACTTACGTTATCCCTGAATACGATCTTATTAGGGCCGTAAATCGGCAATTCAAAGTTTCATATCAGCTTAATATGTTTAAGAGAAGGTATATTGATAAAATGCCCCAATTCGATAAGTGGAAGGGTGACGACGGCTATTGGATGTATGAGAGGACAGACATAGATCCTGATCCCGATTGGACTCTTGGCAGGCTAATGGAGATGGAGGAATACTTTAAGGAGACCGAATGGTATCAGGAGAATGAGGATTTCATTACTTATGTTGAGTATGCACGTAAGCACAATGATAAGGATTTTGAAATATACATACTGGAAGAAAAGGTTTTAGGAAGGCTTTAGTCAGGTATCTTTACTATAGCCTTGTCCCCTGGGAGCGAATTCACATACTCCCATCCATCAGTAAGGAACCTTTCAACCTCACCCAGAGATATGACTTTCTGCTTATGCCCATTATTCAACTGCATACCTCTTTTCTCCTGTATCCTCCTCTGAAGTTCGTCATCTGAAAGATCAGCCATCTCCTTGATCTCTGAATCGGAGAATCCCATTATCTTGAGGAACTTAGAAGTGAATGTCTTTACCGCGTCCTCAACATCCTCTTTCGTGACAGTCTCAGCAGGTTCAAGGAACTTTGAAGCCTTCAGGTATGCCGATCTCATTTCCTCAATCTGTTCAGGGAGTAGACGCTTGTTAGTGGAATAAACGAATTCAATGTCTCCCTTGTGGCCCATAAAGAACTGTCGCCATGCGTGTGAGATCAGACCGTTATACTCGGCCCTATCCAATGCGGTTGCAAAGAACGCCCTTAAAACGTAGGGCCTAAATTTCATTCCAGCTGATCTTATTGAGTCTCTTATCTCCCTTGTTATAAGTGCTGTTCGTAGGAATGTATGCCCTGATTTTCTTTCCTTCATTTCATTGGTTATCTTGAACGCTCCCCTCAAATCGATCTGAAGCAATGGGGAATCCTGAGTCAATACCTCTCCCTTATCTCTCCTTTCCCTGAGATAATTCATAACATATTCGCAACCTTCCTTATTCAGGAATGTAAAATATTTGTTGTCTGCCTTGCTGATTGAACTCCTTATATTCACCTTGGCAGGTACCTTCCTGAAAGTGAGGGAACCAATATCAAGATCTTCCATGTCACTTAGGATAAGCCCGTCGTCGCCTTCATAGCTTCCTAATGATTCTGGCCGTAATCCTGCGAATGCCATTAAAGA
>JAJZKL010000111.1 GCA_021804185.1 Thermoplasmata archaeon
CTGTCATCTGTAGATTCTAACAGATTCATAGGGTACATAATGAGGATTGGTTTATAATTGCTTCGTGATTTAAATTTCATAATAAGGGCTTACCCGATATTTCATAACTGTATCCAGAGATTTTTTTAACATACCCGGCTGGGTTTTTCTGTTACCTTTTTAAATTGGCTAAAATTGTTAATCGGGCTATGTGAAAGATTAATTAAAAAAACGGAGTTATGGCAGTTAATGGAGAACAAGAAGATTGACTTCAGCTCCTGGTACAATGAAATCATAGATCTCAGCGGGCTAAGCGATAAGCGGTACCCCATAAAGGGAATGAATGTATGGCTCCCCTACGGCCTTAAGGTTATGAAAGGCATAGACCGGATTATAAGGGATAATGTGGACAGCTCCAATTTTCAGGAGGTGCAGTTCCCGGTACTTATTACGAGAGACCAGCTGAGCATCGAATTTGAACATGTGAAGGGCTTTGAAAATGAGGTATTCTGGGTAACCCGTGGCGGCAGAGAACCTTTGGACGTGGAAATGGCCCTCAGGCCAACCAGTGAGGCGGCCATGTACGGCATGTTTCAGCTCTGGATAAGGGCCCATACGGATCTTCCTCTGAAGATATATCAGATAGTCAGCGTATACAGATACGAGACAAAACATACAAGGACGTTCATTAGAATAAGGGAAATTCATTTCTTCGAAGCACACACTGCCCATACAGATTATGAATCTGCAGAGTTACAGATGGTAGAATACAGGCAGATATGGGATCGAATTAGTGATGAACTCTGCCTTCCATTCGTAGTTGACCAGAGGCCAGACTGGGACAAGTTCCCGGGAGCAAAGTACACGCTTGCATTCGACACGGCAATGCCCGGCGGAAGAAGCCTGCAGATAGGAACTATACATCAGTATGGGGAAAACTTTTCCAGAAATTATGGCATTGAATACCTTAAAGAGGATGGGACACATTCCTATGTTTCACAGACAACATTCGGACTGAGCGAGCGTCTTCTGGCAGCGGTCATCGGCATTCATGGAGATGATACTGGACTGATATTTCCGCCATCCATTGCCCCTGTTCAGATCGTCATAATTCCAATTCCTTCAGAAAAGGCAGACACCGGTTCATACTGCATGAAGGTCAGCAATATACTCTCCGCTGAAGGATTCAGAGTCCACATAGACAACAGAGACAACTACACACCAGGTTTCAAATTCAATGAATGGGAAATGAAAGGGGTGCCCCTGAGAATAGAGATTGGCGCCAGAGAGGTAATGGATAATAAAATCACAATGAGACTGAGAACTGGAGGGGACAGAATAAAATGCAATATTACCGATCTCCCGTCAGAGGTTTCCAGGGCGCTTGCATTATTGAAAGATGAACTGAGGCGTAAGGCGTACGAGCATTTTGAACGAAGCATAGAGGATGGGGATTCCCTGGAAAAAATAAAGGGAGGGGAGAAAATGTTCA
Source organism: Thermoplasmata archaeon (assembly GCA_021804185.1). The sequence goes on from JAJZKL010000111.1 coordinate 1,472, forward strand.
GATTCTTCTGGTGCGGTTCAAAGGAATGTTCAGACAGGATTGAAGGTGAAACTGGAAAAACAGTTCTTGGTATGCAGAAGGAGAATGAGAACAAAGGAAAATGCCTGATTTGTGGAAAAGAGGGGAGATTAGCCACGGCTTCAACACCTTACTGAGGAAATAGAAATGCGTGTTATGCTCGTTGCATTTGATATGGACGGAGTTCTCACATTGGAGAGATCCAGCTGGGAATTTGTCCATAGATATCTGGGCGTTGACAATTCAGATAATCTAGAATTATACAGGAAATCTGAGATATCATACAGGGAATTCCTTGCAAGAGATGTGAGAAGATGGCTCGAGGTCAGGCCTGATATGACCACTAAGGATCTGGACAAAATACTTTCAGGAATAACTGCAGTTAAAAACCTGAAATCATCTGTGCGGGCTTTGAAAGATGCCGGGATCACATGCGCCATAATATCGGGAGGCTTGAAGCCACTGGCGAGAAGGATAGGTACTGAATCAGGGATTGGAATAGTAATGGCCAATGACATCGTCCCATCTGAAGATGGGAGACTGACGGAAAACGGCATTATAATGGTGGACCCAAAGTCAAAGGATGTTGTCCTGCGTGATATACAGAAAAATACCGGAATAAAGCCAGATTCAACTGTCAGTGTAGGTGATTCTCCGGAAGACGCAAGGATGTTTTCCCTTTCAGCCAGCTCAATATTTATAGCTGATGGAAGAAAAAGCAGTGGTATATTGGCCACATCAGTACTTCCCCCGGGAGATCTGAAGCCCGTGGCAGATACAATTCTTGAATGGAATTCCCAATGACATTCTACTCGAAGGAAAAATAAATATCCTCATCCAATAAGGGATCATGGAAAAACTTGATCCCACTAGCCTTCAGCCTAAATTGAGCTCTGGCGTGGCATGCATAGATACGGTTATGGGTGGAGGGATTGAGTCAGGAGTTATTACAGAAATATTCGGGGAGGGCGGTGCAGGAAAGAGCAATCTTGCTATGCTGTTCACCATCTCCGCCATCAGTTCTGGTAAGAAGGTAATATTCCTGGATTCAGAGGGGTTTTCCACGGAACGATTTCTTCAGCTAAATTCTGGCAGAACGGATAATATGGATAACCTTCTTCTATACAGGGTATCATCTCTCGACGATCAGGAAGTTTCAATCATTAAGGCCTCCAAGCTTACCGAAAAGCCTGGGGGTGTGGGTGTAGTTGTCATTGACTCTTTCACAGAATTCTTCAGGCTTGAGAATTTTCAAGACTACCAGAGCAGGAGTTCAGCTTTTCAGCGCCAGCTGAACATTCTCACCGGCATAGCCGTCAGAAACTCAATTCCATTGCTGCTTACGAACCAGATATATCAGGATCCAGACTCGGGGAACCTTCATCCTTTTGGCGGGTTCCTCATGGATCATCTTATGAAGGCAATATTCCGGGTTGAGAAAACTGCGGGGGGAGGCAGGAAGATAAGTGTTGTAAAGCATCGCTCTATTGCGGAAGGGAAGAGTGCTGTATTCAGATTGATGGAATATGGAATTTCCTGTGAGGTGCCCTGATGGGGGTAGATATTTCTGACATCCTCATTAAACATGAGACCAGAATAGAGGATCGTTCCGGAATGACCATGGCCGTAGACTCATACAACATAATATACCAGTTCCTTAGCAGCATCAGGCAGCCAGATGGAACGCCCCTTATGGATAATGCCGGAAACGTTACATCTCATCTGTCTGGCCTGTTCTACAGATCTGTTAGCCTCATCTCTGCTGGCCTCAGGCTGGTTTACGTACTTGATGGCAAGCCCTCAAGCCTTAAGGGGAACACACTTGATGAAAGGAGGATGATGAGGGAGAAAAATATTATGGAGCTGAAGAAGGCAGAGGAGGCTGGAGATGAGGAACGCATACGTTCCCTGTCTGGTAGAATTAATTTCCTTACACGGCCAATGATAGATGAGTGCAGGGAACTACTGGAGGCTATGGGCATTCCAGTGGTTCAGGCAAAATCAGAAGGAGAGGCACAGGCATCCTACATGAATGCGCAGGGAGCAGTCGACGGAGTTATATCGCAGGATTATGACTGCTTGCTTTTCGGGGCCAAAAGAGTTTTCCGAAATATGACATTCTCAGGAAGAAGAAAGGTTCCGGGGAGAAACTTCTATGTCAACGTCAGGCCAGAATACATTGATCTGGAGGAAAACCTTTCAAACCTTTCAATTGACAGGCGCCAGCTCATCTGGATTGGAATGCTCACTGGCACTGACTTCAACAGGGGTGTACAGAGAGTTGGAGCAAAAACCGGACTAAATCTGATACGCAAGGGCAACACTCTACGGCAGATTCTTGACATGAAGGGTGCCAGTATAGAAAGCCTTGAAGATGTGGAAGACATTTTCATGAACCCACCGCATGAGGAGTGGGGCGAACTCCAGCATATGCCACCGAACAGGGAATCAATCATGAAGATACTGTGTGAAAGGCATAATTTCTCACAGGAACGTGTTTCTCCATACGTTGATACCCTGTCCAAACTATATTCCAAAGGTGCACAGAAAAGCCTGGACAGGTTTTTCTGATATCACTATTGCTAGCAAGTGTCAACCTTATATATTGAAATTATGTTAGCATATTATTCATGAGAACTCTCATTGACGTATCACATGTTTCAAAGAAGAGCAAATCCCTTAGAATTACACTTCCGAAGAAAGTCATAGACGAATTGAGAATCCAGCCATCCGAGATACTTGGATACTACCTTGAGGATGGCAAAATAGTGCTGGAAAAACTGAAATAGATCCTATATCATTGGGGATATTCTCAGAGTGCATTTTCATCCGCTGCCAATGCTGCCCTGCCTTTTTCCATCAAACTATTTAATGCTGCTGCTACGGCCTTCTTAAGGTCAAGGGGATGAATCTCACCCCTTTCATACACTCCACTGAATTCAGCGAAATCTTTGAATCTGATTGCCCCTCCTTTTGAAGGAGGCCGGGTTATTTCTATTCCATCTTCGGAGTAGGGAAGAATTATGTATTTGAGTATGTCAACAACAGGATTTCCGGAGACCTCTTTTACAGGGCAGAAAGCGGAGGATATTTTTCGATTTACATCTGATTCACTGTCAGTCATGAAAATAGCTGAATCGGCATCACTCTTAGACATTTTCTTGAATGGATCCATCCTTCCTGTGCCTTTTAGGCTTTCCAGAAGATTCCCATGAACAGATACTACCTTCTTTACACCCATTCTTTCAGCAATGTCTCTCTGCAGCATGTGGGCATGCCTCTGATCCATGCCTCCGAGCGCTATGTCAAAGCCGCTGTAAATTATGTCCGTCACCTGCATAAGTGGGTATATAAATTTGCTGAAGTCTCCTTCCGCATCCTCTTCTGTCCTGCCCATTATAGGAAGCGAACGCTTAAGCCTGGAAAGAGTGGAACTCTTTGCAACCTTTATGAGTGTTGTCCAGTATTCTCTGTCATTAACCACGTCTGTAGCCCATTTGAATTCAACATTTGACGGAAGGCCGTAAGCCTTCATGCAGCGCTCTATCATTTTTCCGCTTTCGCGTATCTTCTTAAGGTCTCCCCCCAGTTTGTCGTTTATCTGTGAATGCAGATCAGCCAGCAAAACTGTAACTCTGACACCTGCCTCCGCCAGTTCCTTGACCTTCATGGCCCAGAGTATACCTGTGGCAATGTGCGGAAGTCCGGATGGCTCAAAACCAATGTATGCGGTAGATGAATCTGGATCAAGTTTCTCTGCTTCTTCTACAGTTACAACCTCAGCCATGTTTCTGGACAGAATATTGACAGGGAACATTTCCCCGCTCTATCGTTTTGCTGTAATTAAATTTTGC
>JAJZKL010000112.1 GCA_021804185.1 Thermoplasmata archaeon
CTGAGCCATCGCCCAGTTGACTTATCTTCTCTACAGACCTTCTTGTAACTGTCACTTTGTGTCCGTTTTTATGGAGTGCTTCAGCAATAGCGGATCCTATGGTTCCTCCACCCAACACAGAAATTTTCATCGGAATATCAGCACCACCGATCTCAAGGACATAACTTAGCATTATTGGTGAAAATATCATAAAATTTTCATATAGTATTTAAGATATAACGGTAAAGTGTCGGAGAGGACTTTATGGATACGGAGAAATAGCCATAATACGAAATTCGAATAGTTTTTCCTAAAAATGCGAAATAACTTTTATCCTTGATAGAATCAGCCCTGAGAAATAAATGGTACAGCGTACCATAGAAGGTATTACTCTTGAACATAGTGGAAAAAATATTTCAGGATCATTCTGAAAATCCGGTAAACCGTGTTGAACCTGGAGACATAGTAAATGTGAAAGTGGATAAGGTAATAATGCTCGACATTGCTGGACTCCACCCGGAACTCCTGAACAACCCGCCGAAAAAACCCTTTGACAGGGATAAGGTTGCCATGATATTCGATCACTTTGTACCGGCTCCAAACGTTGAGGTGGCTTCCGGTGTTTCGAAGCTGAGAAAACTTGCGAAGAGATGGGATATAGAGAATTTTTTCGATTACGGAAGAGGCGGAATTTCACATACCTTTGCGGCGGAAAGCGGATGGTTCCTTCCCGGAAGAATTGTGGCAAACACTGATTCACATTCCATTGCCGCTGGAGCCTATAACATGTTGAGCAGAGGACTCGGAACTCCTGAACTCATGCAGGTGATATGCACCGGGAAGACCTGGTACATTGTCGGTGAAACCATAAAGGTAAATCTCACAGGAAGAATGAAAGGTGCCACAGAGGCCAAGGACGTCTTCCTCAGGATGGCAGGTGAGATGGGAGACATCCCCAATACCAACATCGAGTTCGGAGGCTCTGGAATAGGATCGCTTTCCGTGGATCAGAGGGCGGTCATTTCAACAATGTGCGCTGAGCTCAGTGCGGACTTTGCAGTTTTCCCTTATGACAATGTACTTGCATCATACCTGGACGGAAGATCGGAGGCGCCCTATACGCCGGTGGCTGCTGATAAAGATGAAACCTACGCTTCAACCATTGACTTTGACATGTCAGAAATTCGCCCGATGGTTGCCATGCCGGATCACGTTGCAGGGAATACAAAACCTGCTGCAGATGTACAGGGATCGCGCATAGACCAGGCAACAATAGGATCATGCGCAAACGGGAGACTTGACGACCTTGCTTCCGCTGCGAGAATCCTGAAGGGAAGGAAGGTTGCAAAGGATGTCAGGCTCATTGTGACGCCGGCCACACAATCAATTTTCCTTCAGGCCGACAGGCTCGGGTACCTGAGGACAATCGCTGAGGCTGGAGGAGTGGTGACGAATCCTACCTGCGGGGCGTGCATGGGTGGGCACATGGGGCTTCTGGGAGAAGGAGACATAGCCATAACCTCTACGACAAGGAATTTCAAGGGAAGGATGGGATCAAGAGATGCAAGGATATACATGGCATCGTCCGCAACTGTCGCAGCGTCTGCTGTGAACGGTTATATTACTGACCCGGGAGATATGCTGGAGGCGAATTCAGATGAATAAGGTCCTGAAGGGGAAAGTGTGGGCATTCGGCGACAATATCAACACTGATCTCATGTATCCACACGCCTGCTACACTCTTCCAGAGGAGGAGAGACCCCTCCACACAATGTGGGCCAACAGGCCGGGATGGGCCCAGCAGGTTAATTCCGGCGACATTCTCGTTGCCGGAAAGAATTTTGGCGTTGGTTCTTCGAGGCCTGCAGCTTCCAACCTGAAAGGGCTTGGAATCAGTGTGGTGGTTGCAGAATCAGTGAATGGACTCTTTCTCAGGAATTCAGTAAACGTCGGCCTTCCTGTAGTTTCCTGCCAGGGTGTGTCCGGAATAGTGAGGGAGGGAGATACAGTCACAGTCAACCTGGAGACGGGCACGCTGATTGACGAAACCTCGGGAAAAACGGCAGAGTTCAGGCCATTGCCAGGCTTTCTGATGGATATCATCGAGGCGGGAGGAATCATAGAGGTCCTCAGGAAAAATGGCTACATAGACAGCAATCCTCTATGATAATATGAGGCGAATTAGCAACAGGTGAATTGTTATGGATCAAAGATACAAGCTAACTTATGCAAAAGGAGACGGCATCGGACAGGAAGTGGTCGATTCATCGATCCAGATTCTCAGGCGTGCCATAGAAAAAGATGGGCTCGAAACAATGTTCAATCTGGAGGAGGTAAAGGTGGGATGGGAATCCGTGAACGCATACAACGATCCACTCACTGCTGCGACTCTCGCTGCAATAGAGAAGTCGGATGCCCTGATCCTGGGTCCTCTTGAGGTTGGAAAATATCCTGGAGAAAGCGGCAAAAGAAGCCCTTCAGGAGCTATCAGGAAGCATTTTGATCTGTACGCCAACATCAGACCCGTAAAATCTTACTCGAAATCGAACCAGAAGCCCATAGACGTGGTCGTGGTGAGGGAAAACACTGAGGGGTTCTACGCCGACAGGAACATGGTAAAGGGATCCGGGGAATTTATGCCAACGCCGGATATTGCCCTTTCTGTCAGGGTGGTAACCAGGGAAAAGTGCGCCAAGATTTCTGCCGCAGGCATGGAAATGGCGATGACAAGGAGAAAAAAGGTCACCGCAGTGCACAAGGGTAACGTACTCAAAATGGGTGAGGGCCTGTTCCTTGAGGAATTCTACAAGCGGGCGGCTTCGTATCCCGAAGTTCAGGCAGAGGACAGGCTGATCGATTCAACCGCCTATGATCTCATAATTAATCCCGGATCATTTGATGTAATAGTTACAACCAACATGTACGGCGATATTCTTTCTGATGAGGCTGCGGCAATTGCTGGAAGTCTCGGGATAGCTCCTGCAATCAATTATGGCGACAACTGGGCGATGGCTCAGGCAGCGCATGGAACAGCTCCTGCGCTGGCTGGAAAAGGCCTGGCAAACCCGATATCTGAGATTCTCTCGGTATCCATGCTGATGGAATGGCTCGGCAGAAAACACTCTGACGATGCTCCTGCTGGAATAGGCCGCAGGATTAAGGCCGCAGTGGAATCCTGCATGAAAACTCCTGAACTGCTTACACAGGACCTCGGTGGAAACGGTACTCTGTCATCGGTAACAAAAATGATAATTGACCGGATCTGAAACACAGATCTGCAATTATCAGAATATCTCCCGATCGTCACCAAACTGCATCGACGCTTATACAGGATTCAACAGAATCTGACCGAAATAGGTCACAACGTTCATAAATAGCTCACTCATCGGACGCCTTGACAATGATGACCAATAAGAAGGCTGGAATCCTTGATTCTACGCTTCGGGAAGGAGAGCAGACTCCTGGTGTTGTATTCACAACGGATCAGCGAATCGATATTGCAACCCGGCTTTCTGATACCGGGGTGAGCATGATAGAGGCAGGCCACCCTGCAGTTGCCCCTGACGTTTACGAGGGAATAAAAGGAATTGTGAAACTGAAGAAGGAGGGCGTTATAAAACCGGTAATAATAGCTCATAGCCGTGCAGTAAAGAGTGATGTCGAAACGGCAGCCTCTCTGGATGTGGACAGAATAGCTATCTTTTACGGAGTCAGTGACAGACACCTTGCTGCAAAGACCCATAAGACGAGGGAACAGGCTCTCTCCATAATCGGTGAGGCGGTTTCATTCGCGAAATCACAGGGTGTACCTGTCAGATTCACCCCGGAAGATGCCACAAGAACTGATTATGATTATCTTGTCAGTGCTATAAAAACTGCAAGAGATGCCGGTGCGGACAGGATTGGCATAGCAGACACTGTTGGAATTATGTGGCCTCTCGAAACCCGGAATCTTTTCCAGAGACTTATTCACGATGTTCCGGGAGTGGAATTTGACATACATGCGCACAACGACATGGGAAACGCTGTGGCAAATTCGCTTGCGGCAGTTGACGGAGGCGCGACAATAGTACATGCAACAGTAAACGGACTGGGTGAGAGGGTTGGCATAACACCGACACAGGTCATAGCTGTCGCATTGAAATATCACCTGGGTCTCGACGTGGCAAAGCTTGACAAACTGGTTGAACTCTCTGCACTTGTGGAGAAATACAGCGGCCTTCCTGTATCAGCAAATTTTCCTATAACCGGTGATTATGCATTTGTCCACAAATCGGGAGTGCATGTGGCAGGTATCCTGAGTAATCCGGAAACGTACGAGTTCATGGATCCGTCACTGCTCAACAAGGGCAGGAATTACGTAATAGACAAGTACACTGGCAAGCATGCCCTTAAATCAAGATTAGACGGCATGGGGATACTGTTGAATGATGAACAGCTGTCAGACCTGCTCAACAGAATCAAGAATAACCAGAGTGCTAAATTCTTCCGAGATGAGGAATTGTTGGAAATTGCAGAGGAAGTAACCGGTAAAATGCTGAAGCCAAGGCCTCCTGAATATATAGAAGGCCTGGTCTGGGTCAAGTGTGGATCAAACGTGTACACCACCAGCGTTACAAGGAGAATATCCATCGTGAACAATGTAACAGAAGTTATGGAGGTCTCCGGGGATTATGACATAATGGTCAGGATTAAGGCCAGAGATCCCGCTCAGCTCAACCAGGTCATTGAAGATATCCGGTCGGTAAAGGGAGTTGGCTCGACTCTGTCATCCCTGGTTCTGAAGAAAATGTGAGGCTGGAGATAGTTTAAATCTTGAGGTTACCAATGCAATCCTCAGTGCCGTTTATTACCCCGCAAACTTTCTTGTTCCTCAGGAGTTTCAAACAGGTCTCGTTCATTAATGATGATAACTGATCCCGGGAAGTGCCGCCTAGAATTCTTTCAATTATCATTTTTACCTGGCTTGAAACTTCAGGGATGCTTGCCAGCGTTCCAATCTCTCCCCTCATGCCTTTTATGTAGTTACTAATAGCCTGTTGCTTCAGTCCCAGTTCATCTGCAACTTCCTTCTGGGTAAAATGATGTTCGGTTATCAGTTTTAACGCAATCGAACCCCTCAGTGCCGGACAGATTATTTTTGCAGCAATGTCAAATGGTGTCTGCAAGCCTTGATTTCCAAATCTTTGTTCATTCTTCATAACTTTCACCTCACAATTTTTCAATTACAATTTTCCATACATTTTTTCCAATTTCCTCAGTCGAAGAATTGAGTAAACTCATGGAGGTGT